>CADCCR010000016.1 GCA_902799985.1 uncultured Bacteroidales bacterium
TATTGCTACCCTCATGCTGCCCCTCGACTTGCATGTGTTAAGCCTGTAGCTAGCGTTCATCCTGAGCCAGGATCAAACTCTTCATTGTATAATATCATTATCATTTGCCATTTAAACATTTCTTGGATTCTTTAGAACCAAGGCGCGCTTTTAATGCGCGGACCCCCATTTACCATTTGATAGTAATGGAAACGAATAAACGGAAACAACTGTCTGATAAAAAAGACGCTTGTCCCGGACTGCTTTCTCTATCCTTGCGGATATTGACGGTTCGCTTCGCGACTGAGCCTCACAAGGAGGACAGCCGCTTGCACTTGTTTCTTGTACTACAATCTCTGTCTATGTAAATATTTCAAAGAGCTGGCTCCCGAAGGAGCGCATCCGAGTACTGACCGTCTCAAGCGAGGCGGTTTCCTCTCGTTTGCGGGTGCAAAGGTACAGCTTTTCCGTAAACTGACAAAACATTCGCAGCTTTTTTTTCAAAAAGAACGGCTTTTTATCATGTACACATTATATATTATATATACGCGCGCGAAGAAAGAGGGAGGGAAAAGGAAGGGAGGAAGACGGGAGGAGGAAGGCGGGAGGAGGAAGACGGGGGTGCGATAAAATCGCACCATACAGAACGGAAGGATGAGGGGGAAATAAGCGCAGGGCGCTTCGGAAATAAGCACGGGGCGCTTCGGGGAGAAGGGCACGGGGCTTACGGTAATGTTCTGTCGGATTTGAAATCTGACAGCAGGGATTATAAGCATTTGAAATGCGAAATAATGAATTGCGGGATTGCAAATCCCTATATTACATACGTGCGGATTGCAAATCCGCACGAACGGCAAGCTAGTGCGGGAGGAACGGCAAGCTAGTGCGGGAGGAACGGCAAGCTAGTGCGGGAGGGACGGCAAGCTGGTGCGGGAGGGACGGCGGGCTGGTGCGGGAGGAGCGGCGAGCGAGGCGAAGCGGTAAGGTTTCTGGGGGCTTTCTTTGCAGTTTGATTATTTTTCCTTACTTTTGCAAAGGAAATAACTTAAAACTTATCCACCATGAAAAGAATCAGTACTATTTGGAGTGCCCTTGCGGCATGTTTCTGCATGGGACTTCATGCTCAGGTGAACATAGCTGTTGACGTGGCCCAGCGCGGCATAGAAATCAGTCCGACGCTCTATGGCATTTTCTATGAGGACATTAACTTTGCCTCGGACGGCGGCCTCTATGCGGAGCTCATCCGCAACCGTTCGTTCGAATACGATGCCGAGAAGCCGGAACACTGGCAGGCCCTAGGGAGCAACATCAGCCTGACGACCGAGGGCTTGCTGAACGAGAAACAGGGTCACGCGCTGAAGGTGGAGACGACGAAGCCCTTCGGCGGCATCAGCAACCCCGGCTACTGGGGCATCAATGCGGTGGCAGGGACGCAGTACAGGCTCTCGTTCTGGATAAAGCCTCTGCAGGGAAAGCCTGGCATCATCAAGGCTGCCCTTACCGACAAGAACGGTGAGCTGCTGGGCGAGAGCACTATCAATCAGAAGCTTGGGAAGGGCTGGCAGAAGATAGAGACGACGCTGGTGGCGCAGAAGACCGACGGAGAGGCGCACTTCAGTCTGACGATGGAGCGCCCCAGCACGGTGCTGCTGGATGTGGTGAGCCTCTTCCCGCCGACCTTCAAGGGCAGGGAGAACGGCTGCCGCATCGACCTGGCTGAGAAGCTGCAGGCCTTGCATCCGGCCTTCATGCGCTTCCCGGGCGGCTGCTACGTGGAGGGCAATATCAAGCCGGAGAACGCCTACCATTGGGAACGGACGGTGGGCCCGATAGAACGGAGGCCGGGGCACATGAACGCCAACTGGGGCTATCCGACCACCGACGGGCTTGGCTTCCACGAGTTCCTGCAGCTGGCCGAGGACCTGGGGGCGAAGCCGCTCTACGTGGTGAACATCGGCATCTGGCATGGCGGCTGTACGCCCCTGAACGAGCTGCAGCCCTGGATAGACGAATGTCTGGGCGCCTTGGAGTATGCCAACGGGCCGGTGACGAGTCACTACGGCAAGATGCGTGCCGAGAACGGGCACCCCGAGCCCTTCAACATCGCCTTCATTGAGATAGGAAACGAGAATTATAACTGGCACATGGAGGACAACAGCGACCAGAGCGACCATTACCCCGAGCGCTACCGCATGTTCTACGATGCCATCAAGGCACGCTTCCCCGAGGTGCAGTGCATCGGCAACGTCGAGTCGTGGGGCACCGATACGCCCCGATGGAGGAACAGCCATCCGGTGGACATCATCGACGAGCACTACTACCGCAACCCCCAGTGGTTCGTAGGTCAGTACCACCGCTTCGACAACTACGACCGCCGCGGTCCCATCATCTACCCGGGCGAGTATGCCGTGACCGACGGCTACGGCACCACGGGCAACATGAATGCGGCTATGGGCGAGGCCGTCTTCATGATAGGCATGGAGAACAATGCCGACATCGTCCGCATGAGCAGCTACGCACCCATCTTCGTGAACGAGAACAGGATACAGTGGCGGCCCGACATGATACGCTTCAACAGCCACCAGTCGTTCGGCACGCCCAGCTACTGGGTGCAGCAACTGTTCCCCACCCACGTGGGCAACCGTCTCGTGAAGACCGACCTGGAGTGGAACATCCCGCATGAGACGATGCAGAACGCCTCACCCGTCAGTGTCGGTCTGGCCACATGGAAGACGCAGTCCAGCTACCGCAACGCGCAGGTCATCGTGGAGGGAACAAGCATTCCCCTGGCCAGTCTGAAGGAATGGAAGAGAGGCAACACGAACCCGAAGTTCGAGGGAACATGGAGCACGGATGCCGACGGCACACTGGGCCAGAGCAGCAATGCCGAAGAGAGCATGGTGGTCTGCCCCGAGACGTTCAGCGCCACGCGCTACACCTACAAGGTGCAGGCCCGGAAGGACAGCGGAGCAGAGGGCTTCATGGTCGTCTTCAACTACATCGACGAGAAGAACTTCGACTGGTTCAACGTAGGCGGCTGGGGCAACACACGCAGCTCGGTGGAACAGACATGGAAGGGCGGCCGGCACACCCTAAGCGGCGGACAGAACAACCGCATCGACGAAGGGCGCTGGTACGACCTGCAGGTGGACGTGGACGGCGACAGCCTCACCTGTCTGGTGGACGGGAAAGTCATCTTCACCGGCAAGAAGAACAACGGGCAGATGCACGGCGTATATGCCAACAGCACCCTCGACGAAAAGACCCGGACCCTCTACACCAAGGTGGTGAACCTGTGCAGCAAGGGAACGACGGGCACGCTGCAACTGTCGGGCGGCACTGCGGCAACGGCCGAGATGGTGCGGCTGGCCGGCATGACAGGCGAAGACGAGAACACCATGCAGTACCCGAACAACATCGTACCGCGTCCGGCCGTCGTGCAGAAGGCAGAGGACGGAAAGAAGCTCATCTTCGACGTAGCACCCTTCAGCGTCAACATCATCACCACAAAGCTTCAGTAGCAGTTCACCTTCCAATCCAGGCTTCAGGATTGAGCTTGGCCTTCTCCTTGCGGAGCTGGAAGTGGAGGGTGCAGTTGCCGCTGCCGTCGTTGGCCACCGTGCCGAGGATGTCGCGGGCACGTACCCTCTGTCCCTTGGTGACGATGACGCTGGAGAGATTGCAATAGACGGAGATGTAGCTGCCATGCCGGACAAGGACATTGCGCATACCTGCGAACTGGAAGACGCTGGTGACGACGCCATCGAAGACGGCACGGGCACGGGCACCGGGGCGACCCACGTAGTTCGTGCCTTTGTTGTCGAGCTGGACGTTCTTCATGCCGGGCACATTGTAGATGCCAAAGCGACTGCCCACCATGTACTGCCCCGTGATGGGCACAGGCAGACGGCCCTTGTTCTGCACGAAGGTGCCGTCGAGCTGACGGTCGGCAGCTGTGAGCCAGTTCCCGGACTTCGCAGGAGCGGTAGAGGCAGGTTTCTTCTGCTGTGAGCCGCTGGTGGCAGGCTGTTTGCCCTTCTTCGCATCGTTTGTCTTCTTGCGTGCGGCTTGCTCGGCAGCCTTCTTGCGTGCAGCCTCTTCGGCAGCCTTGCGCGCCTGCTCTATCTCGTAGGCAATGAGCTGCTCTATCTTCTTGTCGAGAGCCGCCAGCTGCTTCTGCTGTTCGGCCACCTTGCCCTTCAGTCCTGTCTCCTGCTTCCGCAGTCCGGCCACCTTCTGGCGCTCCTGCACCTGCTGGGCATTCAGGTTCTTGCGCTGCAGCATCACTTCGCGCAGCACGCCCGACTTCCTGCTCTTGGCCTCCAGCAAGAGGTTCTGCGTCTCGAGCATCTCGATCTGCTTCTTCAGGATTTGTTCGCCAAGGTTATGCTGGTAGCTCACGTATTCCCTGGCATAACGTGCGCGGCGGTACATCTGGCGGAACGTTTGGGCCGACAGGACAAAGACGAAGGTGTTCTTGCTCTCGCGCTGTGCCCTGGCATAGCGTATGGCAGCCTTCAAGCGGCGGCGGTGGGCACGCACCTCGCCGTCGAGCTGCGTAATCATCTTCTGCAGGTTGATGATATTTGTCTCCAGCTCGCTCAGCTCCTTCTCCAACTGATGGATATGCGTGAGGCGGTTGTCCAACTGCACGCCAAGGAAGTTGACGTTCAGCTCTCCCGTTCGCACCTGCTTCCGGGTGCGGTCGAGCTGCGTCTGCGACTTCTGCAGCTCCGTCTTGAGCTGCGACTGCTGCTGTTTCAGCGCCTTCACCTTCTTGCTGTTCTGCGCAGCAAGAGGCAAAGCCAGCACGAGGCAGAGGCACAGGAGGATGAGTCTTCTCGGTTCGCAATTCATGGCATGTCTGTTGCGATTCAGCGTTTCAGGTTAATGATTCGTGAGAGCAGTTTCTCGGCGGGCACCTCAGTGTAGTTCTGCGACGGCAGTTCCGTGCGGGTCTCCCATCCGCCCTCGTTGCGCAGCGACGAGAGGGAGATGGTCATCGTGAAGGGCCGGCTGTTGCTGCCCGACGTGATGCGATGCCTGGCGGGGAACTTCTTCCCTCCCAGCGGAGCGAAGTCGGCGTATTGCCACGTCAGGTAGGGCGTTGCGCCCGAGGCATGCGGCGAGACGGCCGTCTGCTGCAGGAGTCCCGCGGAAGTGTCGACCAGGAAGGTCAGGACAGCATGCGTGCCTTCGGCATTGACCAGCTTGGCATTGTTGCCATCGGCCGTCTTGGTGAAAAGGTTGTCGGCGGGTGCCTTTCCGGTGAGCAGGAACAGTTCGTCCCAGAAGAGAGCCTGCAGGGTGCGGAAGTCCACGCCGGCGCTCCTGAGGAAAGAGATGTCGCTGAAAGAAGCCTTCACATATTGACGCCCCACCTTGTCGATGATGAGGAGATAGTCGGGCGTTATCTCGATGCGCGCCACTTCGAGTATGCCGAAGGTGACGAGCGAGAGCTGGATGACTTCGTCGCGCTTCATGCGCAGCGAACCGCCGAACGACACCTTCTTGTCGTCCGTCTGGACCGAGAGGCTGAGCTTCGATGTAAGGAACTTCTCGTCCTGCCGGTTGGCATTCACCGTCTGAACGATTTTCTTCAAGGCGGATTTCTCTGTATCGGCCTTGCCGGTGGTCGTGGTGGCAGAGTCCGTGACCTGCTTCTTCGAGGCACAGGCCGACAAAAGCACCGCGCCAACCAGCATCAGCAGGAACAGTTTGCAGTTATTCTTCATGTTTGTTTCTTGTTTTATTCACTTGAGATACTTTTTGCGCTTCACCTTCTTGCGGAGCAGTGGGGTGCCGGTGTCGTCGTCCTTCTGCACAGCCAGCTTCCACAGTCGCAGCGCCGTTTCGTTGTCGCCCGAGAGGGCGTAGATGTCGCCTGCATGCTCGATGATGTTGCCTTGCAGCTGTTCGTCGGAAAGGAGTTCCTGGTCCGTCCGGGCAGGATTGACCACCTTGTCCATATAGGAGCGTGCGTGGGCATAGTCACCCTTCATGAAGAGTATCCAGGCGTATGTGTCGAGGTAGGTGATGTTGTCCGGCTCCTGGCGTATGGTGCGGTAGCTCATCTCCTCGGCCTTGTCGAGCTGTTCGTTCTTGAGGCTGAGATAGTAGGCATAGTTGTTGAGGCACATGATGTTGTCCTCCTTGTAGACAAGCGCGGAATCGTAGGCAGCGAAGGCTTCCAGCTCCTTCTGCTCCTGGTAGTAGATGTCGCCGAGCACAGCAAAGACGTTCGACACGAGGTAGGGCGAGACAAACTCTGTGCGTACGCGGAGCCCTTGCTGCAGGACTTCGGCAGCATCCGCAAGCTTCTTCTGTTCGGCCAGTGCCATGCCGAGGTAATAGGCGTAGGCTATCTCCTCGGGATGATAGTTGAGTCCACGGCGACTGATGTCCTCCACACCCTTGTCGTCGTTCTTCTCCGCATAGTATTGCAGCAGTTCGCGCAGTGCCGTCTCATTGCCCGGGTCGACCTCGAGCACCAGCCTCATCGTCTGGCAGAGCGCTTCCTTGGGCTGCTTGCTGTACACCTGATAGGCAGCCTTCATCATGAGGACATCAACATCCTTTTGCGGCTGGGCAAGCAGAGAGTCGAAGGCAGCGGTGAGCTGGGGAGCGTAGGTCGAATCGCGCTGCACGTCGGCGATGTACGACTTGAGGAGCAACAGACGCAGCTGTGCCGGGGAATCGGGATGAAGGAGCAAGGAGTCGCGCACAAAGTTATAGCGCTGGTCCATGCCGATGTCGCGCATGTAGTCCATCATGGCGAGCTGGAGATTGGTGTTCGTGGGTTCCTGCCGGCGCACCTCGTCGTAGACCTCGAGCGCCTTGAGCGTGTCGCCGGCCTGCATGTACTGACTGCCGACAACGACGCGCAGGTTCATGTCGTGGGGCGATTCGTCGCACAGTGCCTGCAGCTGCACGAAGGCCGAATCCTTCTGCTCCTTCTCCATGTAGAGGCGGAACTTCTCGATGCTGACCTGCGGACTGATGCCTTCGAGCAGTTCGATGCGGTTGAGTGCTCCGATGGCTTTGTCCGTATCGCCCACGGTGCTGTAGAGCTGTGCCAGTTGCGAGAGCACATCCGAGCGGCGCGACTGGAGGGTAGCCATCTTTTCCAGGACAGGAATGGCGGCTTCGGCATCGCGGCGACCCAGGTAGAGTGCGCCCAACGTCTCCAGGTAGTAGGGATTGTTGGCATCGCGTTCGCAGGCCTGACGAATGTATTCCGTGCCAAGGCTGTCGGAGCGCAGGTAGAGATAGAGGAGCCCCATGTTGTAGAGAGCCTCGGGCGCTTCGGGATTGATGTCGAGGCAATGGCGATAGAGGTCCATGGCCGACGAATAGTCTTCCGCGAGGCGGCATTTCTCAGCCTCGAGGTAGAAGTAGTCGAACGTGGCCTGCGCCCTGATGCCAAGTGCCGCAAGCATGAGGAGGAAAAAGACTCCCCATCTCCCTTTAAGGGAAGAGAACGTGAAAGATATATTATGGATGCCAGTCTTCATTTTGATTTAACTCCTGTTCCCCATGAAGGGGATAGGGAACCCCTACTTCGTGCCGCTGTGCCCGAAGCCGCCTGCACCGCGCTCCGTCTCGGGAAGGACTTCCACGGGCTCCCACTCTGCCTGTTCGTGGCGGGCAATGACCATCTGTGCGATGCGCTCGCCGTCGGCTATCATGAAGGGTTCGTTGGAGAGGTTGACCAGTATGACGCACACTTCACCGCGATAGTCGGCATCGATGGTGCCGGGGGTGTTGAGCACGGTGATGCCATGCTTGATGGCCAGTCCGCTGCGTGGCCTTACCTGTGCCTCGTAGCCGGGCGGCAAGGCGATGAAGAGGCCTGTGGGAATGAGTCGGCGCTCCAAGGGGCGGAGCTCGATGGGACCATCGATGTTGGCACGGAGGTCGACGCCTGCCGACTGTGCCGTGGCATACTGTGGCAGCGGGTGATGGCTGCGGTTGATGATTTGGATGTTCATAGGACTTATGGGACTTATAGGGCTTATGGGGCTTATACGTTGGGGAGGCTCATGCCGTTTATCTTGCGGTAGAGGTCGAGGGCATAGACGTCGGTCATGCCGGAGAGGTAGTCGAGGACGGCCATGATGCGGCCGTAGAGGGTGGGCGCAAGGATGTCGTACTGTGTGCTGACGCGGTTGATGAGCAGCCGGGAGAAGGCGCGGTCGGGGTGCGTGGCGGCCTGCACCATGAGGTCGGTCAGGGTGGTGATGACCGTGTAGCCTGCTATCTCGATGTCCACCACGTCCTTGCAATGATAAATCTTCCCGTAGGCCGTCCGTTCGCACTGTTCGTAGGCATGGCGTGGCAGGTCTTCGATGTGACGGATGAGTGCTCCCTCGAACGTGCCGTTGAGGAAGGAGCGCAGGTAGACAATCTGTTCGTTGACGTCATCGACGAGCTGTGCCATGCGTTCCATGATGTGCCGTTGCTCGTCGTCGTTGAAGTAAGCGAGGAACAGCTGCTTGGTCTCTTCGGTGGTCAGGAGCTTCAGCTTGTGTGCATCCTCGATGTCCATGATTTCGTAGCAGATGTCGTCGGCAGCCTCGACGAGGTAGACGAGGGGGTGGCGTGCATAGCGGACGGCGCCTTTGGGAGCGGACAGACGCAGGATGCCGAGCTCCGTGGCGATGCGCTCGTAGTCGTCCACCTCGCTGCAGAAGAAGCCGAACTTGCGTTTGCTGCCTGCCAGGTTGGAGGAATAGGGATACTTGACGATGCTTGCCAGTGTGCTGTACGTCATGCCGAAGCCTCCTTTGCGGCGCCCCTTGAAGTGGTGCGTGAGCAGGCGGAAGGTATTGGCATTGCCTTCGAAGTGTATGAGGTCCTCCCACTGTTTGGGCGAGATGCAGTCGCCCGTCTCGTGGCAGACGTAGTCTTTGAGGTATTGTCCTGCGCCTTCGCTGAAGTAAGTGCCGATGGCCTTCTCGCCGCTGTGTCCGAAGGGCGGGTTGCCCAGGTCGTGTGCGAGGCAGGCTGCGCTGACGATGGCACCGAGCTCGGTGAAGTGTGTGCAGTAGAGTTCGGGGCGGTGCTGCAGGATGAGCCGGCTGATGTCGTTGCCCAGACTGCGTCCCACACTGCTCACCTCCAGGCTATGCGTGAGGCGGTTGTGCACGAAGATGCTGCCTGGCAGGGGAAAGACCTGTGTCTTGTTCTGCAGGCGCCGGAAGGGTGCGGAAAAGATGAGGCGGTCGTAGTCGCGCTGGAACTCAGTGCGGTCGTCACTACCCGACTGCATGTCTTCCTGCCCGAGACGCTTGCTGGAGAGCAGTTGTTCCCAACGCATCATTGCATTTACCATTTAAATATTTACCATTTACCATTTATGCATCTGCCATTTTCCATTTAAGGATTTGCCATTTACCATTTAAGGATTTGCCATTTACCATTTCGTCGAAGATAAGAGGTTGGCAGATGCTTCACTCTCTTCACTTGTCTGTGGGTTTATAGAAGAGGCGGTTGGCTCCGCTTGTTATCTTCACCAGCTCGGGATGCTCTGCGGCAAAGGTGTCGATGTGGCGCATGCGTTTCTCCTGAAGTATTTCGTCCACGGCAATGAGAATGCCTGTCTCTTCCACATCGCCGAAGCCGTCGTTGATGGCAGTGCCGAAGAGCTTCATGGTGGGACTGAGCCCCATGTAGGCATTCACGAGTGGCGGTATGTTGTAGCCCAGGGCTCGCACCTCGTGGTTGAGGATGCGATAGTCGGCCTTGAAGTCGTCCTCGGTGAAGAGCTTGCGGAACTGCTCGGGGTCGTGCCAGAGCTTGAGTGGCTTCATGGGGTAGATGAGGTTGTCGGGGTCGGGGAAGTGTTTGCCGAGGAAGTAGAGAATCGTGTCGCGCGCCATGCGGTCGTAGCTGGGGTACATGGTGAACTTGCCGAAGAGGTAGCGCACGGTGGGTTCGATGACGACGATGGCTCCGAGTCCGTCCCAGAGGTTGTCGAGGGCGAAGATGCCTTTTCGTCCGCGCAGGGTGCTCTGGTACTCCAGTGTGACGAAGCTGCGGCCGAGCTCGATGGTCCAGGGAGCATAGTCGCGCATGAAGCGCTCTGAGAAGCGGAACATGTGGCTTGTGGCGAGGATGGGCTGCCCGTCGGGAGCGATTTTCCAGTCCTTGCCGAGGATATATCGGTAGCCGCCGATGATTTCCTCCGTTTCGGGGTCCCAGACGAGGATTTGCTTGTAGCAGTTGTCGCAGGTGTCGAACTCGTCGAGGTCGAGGCTCTTGCCTGTACCGCCTCCTGCTGCGCGGAATGCTATCTCGCGCAGTCGGCCTATCTCGCGCACGACGTTGGGCGAGTCCTGCCATGTGACGACGTAGACTTCGTTGCTGCTCTTGTTGGTCATGCGCAGCCGCTTGTCGGGTGTGAGTTCCGCCTTGAGTGCCTCACGGGGAATGGGAGCGATGATTTCTTCCATTATGTCTTGTTGTTTTGTCTGAACAATCTGAGTATTCCAGGGGTTCTGAGTGATAGGGATTGTCTGATTGTTCCGAGTTATCTGATACTGTTTTCTATATCTCGTACACTTTGTCCTGCACCCATGCAGCCCATTGCACGGGGGTCTTTGTCTTGTCGAAGGTCTGCCAGGGGATGGGCTTGCCGATGCGCACGGTGTAGTGTTTGCCGCGGCTGTGGTACATCTCGTCGGGCAGGAGCGCCATGGCGAAGTTGGGCAGGTGGAGGCGCTTGCACCAGCTGGCCACGTTGTAGAAGCGGTCGGAGTTCTGTCCGTCGAAGTGAATGGGCACAATGTCGCGCTGGTGCTGCACGCTCTTGATGATGAATGCCTTGCTCCAGGGCAGGTCGCGGATGGTGCCGTCGCTCTGACGCCGGCTGCACAGTCCGGCGGGGAACATGATGACGTGGCAGTCGCTGCTAAAGGTGGCTTCCACGACGGCGGGCAGCGAGCGTGCCTGCTTGCCTATCTTGTTGATGGGCACACAGAGGGGGGCCAGTCCCTGCAGGTTCATGAGCAGGTCGTTGACCAGGTACTTTATCTTGCTGTCGTAGTGCTCTCCGATGACCCATCCGAGGGTGACGCCATCGACGGCTCCGAGGGGATGGTTGCTGACGAAGGTGCAGAGCCGTCCGTCGTCGGGCAGGTTCTCGCGTCCCTCCACTTTCACGTCGGCTCCGACGTATTCCACTACGCCTTTGCAGAAGTCGACGCCCACCCTGCCCTGGCGCAGATAGATGTTGATGAACTCTTGGTGTATGATGCGTGCCAGCAGGGAGGTCAGCCATTTGGGGATGAACTTGGCGCGTTTCCCCGCCCGCTCTCTGACGATGCTGTCTATGTCTATCTCTTTTATCATTTTCAGTTACCTATTTTCCGGTTCTTTCCTCCCTTCTCCTCGCAGGGGGTCGGGAGTAGGGTTCTTCAGTTGATGGTTATCGGTCGGTTGTTGATGAAGTAGTGTCCTCGCGGCAGGCCGCCCAGCCAGTTCGTGCCTTTGTTGAGGCGAGCCGTGAGGTAGAGCACGCCGTTGCGCGTGTAGATGGGCAGAAGCTGGTTCTGGTCGCTCTGTATCTGCACCATGCGCCCCGTGACGGTTATCTGCACGGGGAACACCGAGGTGTTCATCTTCCTGCTGGTCGGCAGCTCGGGGGGTGCGACGGCCAGCGCCAGTGTGTCGGGCTTACGACGCACCTTGCGCCGACGCTCGGCGCCGTCGGCCTGCATGCACAGTGCGGCAACGAGCAGCAGCAGCATGATTCGCATCGTGGTTATCCCTCTCATAAGTGCCCTATTCCTCTAATTTGCGACAAAAATACGAAATTCCCCGAAAAAGGACAAACAATTGCCCGAGAAAAAACGCTTCGAGCGGCGTTTTGACAGACACAAAGAAGCTTCCGAAGGAAGTGCGAAGCACTTTCCCCGGAAGCGAAGGGTCTTTTCCCAAGAAGCGCAGGGCGCTTATTCCGGAAGCGCGAGGCGCTTATTGCGGAAGCGCAGGGCGCTTATCTCGGAAGCGCAGGGCGCTTATTCCGGAAGCGCGAGGCGCTTATTTCGGAAGCGCGAGGCGCTTATCTCGGAAGCGCGAGGCGCTTATTTCGGAAGCGCGAGGCGCTTATTTCGGAAGCGCAAGGCGCTTATTACGGAAGCGCAGGGCGCTTATGGCGGAGCGGCTCAGTCTTTCTTGAGCGGATTCCAGCCTTGTGCCTTGAGGACGTGCTCCCCGCCGTCGCGCGTGATGAGGGCACAGCCCTTGTCGGCATCGGTGATGTAGCCGACGACGCGGATGTCCTCCAGCGCCTGCACGGCATCGTTCAGCGCCAGGGGCACGGTGAAGAGCAGTTCGTAGTCCTCGCCGCCGTTCAGAGCGCAGGTGCTGACGTTGAGGTTCAGCTCTTCGGCCATTGCCGCTGTCTGGTAGTCGAGGGGCAGACGTTCCTCGTAGATGCGGCATCCCGTCCCGCTCTCCTTGCAGATGTGCATGAGCTCGCTGCTCAGGCCGTCGCTGATGTCCATCATGCTGGTGGGGTGAATGCCGGCCTGTCGCAGGGTAGCGATGATGTCGCCGCGTGCCTCGGGCTTCAACTGGCGTTCCAGGAGATACTCACGTCCGGAGAAGTCGGGCTGGGAGAGCGCCGACAGCTGGGCGTTGAGGGCTGTCACCCGTTGCGAGTCGCCCTTGGCCTTGGCTTCGCCAATCTGCCGCTGCAGGGCGGAAACCTGTTCGTTGTAGATAACCTTCTCGCGCTCCAGCAGTTGCAGCCCCATGTAGGCCGCACCGAGATTGCCGCTGACGCAGACGAGGTCGTTGGGCTGTGCACCGCTGCGCAGCACGATGTCCTCGGGACGAGCCTCGCCGATGGCTGTGATGCTGATGCAGAGTCCGGTGAGGCTGGCTGTGGTGTCGCCGCCCACGATGTCCACGTTCCACTTGGCACAAGCCTTGCGCATGCCGTCGTAGAGCGCCTCGATGTCCTCCACCGTGAACTTGCTGCTGATGGCCAGGCTGACCGTCAGCTGTCGCGGCTGCGCGTTCATGGCGAAGATGTCGCTCAGGTTGACCATAACAGCCTTGTAGCCAAGGTGCTGCAGGGGCACGTAGGTCAGGTCGAAGTGCACGCCTTCGACGAGCAGGTCGGTGGTCACAAGGGTGCGCATGCCTTCGGTGGGAGCCAGCACAGCGCAGTCGTCGCCGATGCCATGCACCGTGCTCTCGTTCTTGATTTCTATGTCTTTGGCGAGACGCTCAATGAGGCCGAACTCGCCCAGCTCGGATATTTCCATTGGATGAGAAAGGATGTGTTATAGGGTTAGGAAGGCCGATGAGACTCATGGGGCTGATGAGGCCTCTGGGTTTTATGGGGCCGATGAGACTTATGGGGCTGATAAGACCTCTGGGACCCTTGGGGCCTCATGGGTCTTATAGCTTTTGGGCGCTCCTCTTTATCAGCTCTTCCATGATGATGGCCAGTGAGGGCTGGGCTTTCTGGGCTGCCCGCTGCACCTCTTCGTGACTGACCTTGACGGGGACAGGCGTGCCTCCCAGGTCGGTGATGACACTGGCTCCGAAGCAACGCATGCCGCAGTGGTGGGCCACGATGACCTCGGGCACGGTGCTCATGCCCACGGCATCAGCTCCCAGACGGGCAAACATGCGGTACTCGGCCGGCGTCTCGAAGGTGGGTCCCTGCGTGGACAGGTACACGCCGTGCTGCAACTTGATGCCATATTCCTCGGCGACACGGTCTGCCTCGGCGATGAGCTCGGGGCTGTACACGTCGCTCATGTCGGGGAAACGCGGCCCGGTGGGGACGTTGGGTCCGTGCAGGGGGTTCTCGGGCAGGAAGTTGATGTGGTCGGTAATGACCATGATGTCGCCGATGGAGAAGTACGGATTGGTGCCGCCTGCTGCGTTGCTGACGAAGAGGGTGCGCACACCCAGCTCGTACATCACGCGGACGGGGAACGTCACCTGCTGCATCGTGTAGCCTTCATAGTAGTGGAAGCGTCCGTCCATCGCCATCACATCCTGGCCGCCGAGGCGCCCGAAGATGAGCTGTCCGGCATGCCCTTCCACCGTGGAGACCGGGAAGTTCGGTATCTCTTTGTAGGGGATGCACTTCAGTTTCTCGATGCGGTCCACCAGATGTCCCAGGCCTGTGCCCAGGATGATGGCCGTCTTGGGCTCGTTAGGAATCCTTTCCTTGAGCCATGCCGCTGTTTCTCTTATTTTCGCATACATAGTCTAATATCGTTTTGTCGAACTTGTTTCTTTCGTCTCTCATGAAGTCCACCTCGATGGGCAGCACGTAGACCAACTGCTGCACCTCTTTGTCGAGCCACTTCAGCTGCTGCAGGCGGGCGGCATCCTTCTCGGTGGTGACCACGATGTGGGGCTTGGGCAGACTCTCCAGGGTGCGCCGGATGAGGTCGGCATCGCTGCGGCTGTAGTAGTGATGGTCGGGGAAGGTGAGCGTCGTGACGTGCTGTGCGAAGCGACGGACGTCCTGCTCCATCTGCTGCGGATTGCCGATGCCTGCCAGGAGGAGCACGTAGGTGTTCTCCTTGCGGAGGGCCGATGGCTCCAGCGTGCCTTTGCCCCAGAGCCTGTGCATCGTGCCATAGGCGAAGGTGCTGAAGTAGAGTTGCTGGTAGGGCCTGAGGTGCAGCGACAGCATCACGGCGCGGTAGCCTATGGCGGGGATGTGCTGCGGGCACTTCGTGACGATGACCGTGGTGGCACGCCGACTGGCGGAAGGCCGTTCGCGCAGGTCGCCCGCTGGCAACAGGCAGTCGTCGGAGATGAGACGTCCGTAGTCCACCAGCAGGATGTTCTGTCCGGCCTTGACGTAGCGGTGCTGGAAGGCATCGTCGAGCAGGATGACCTGCACGTCGCGCGTCGCTTCGTCGTTCATCAGACGGGCTATGCCTCGGCGCCGGTTGGCATCCACTGCCACATAGACGTCCGGAAACTTCTGCTTTATCTGCCAGGGCTCGTCGCCGATGTCGTACACCGTGGATGCCGGAGTGGACAGGAGGTAGCCGCGCGTCTTGCGCCGGTAGCCGCGACTGAGCACCGCCACCCGATAGCGTCCGGAGAGCAGACGGATGAGGTACTCCACGTGGGGTGTCTTGCCTGTGCCGCCGACGGTGAGGTTACCGACGTTGATGATGGGTATGTCGTACGTTTCCGACGGGAGCACACCCCAGTCGAACAGGGTGTTCCTCACGTCCGTCACCAGCCCGTAGAGCCAGCTCAGCGGCATCAACCATTGGCGTATCTGCGTCATTCCTCCTTCCGTCGGGGCTGATGTCTAAGGGTCACTTGATGTTCGGGTCGAAGGGCATACGGGCCTGTACGGGGTCCATCTTACCTACGCGGCGAACGAGCGAGAATGCGGAATAGTACTCGCCGAGGGCGGCACGCATCTTGCCTTCCATGTAGTCGTCCGCGGTGTTGTCGAGCAAGCTCATGTACCAAGGCTCGGGAGCAGGATAGTGACCTATGGTGTAGTCCTCCACCTCGGCCAGCTTTGCAGCCGCCTCGATGGCGTCGTCCAGGTTGCCGAGCTTGTCGACGAGGCCTATCTTCTGAGCCTGTTCGCCCGTCCAGACACGACCCTCAGCAATGACCTTCACGCTGTCCTGAGCCAAGCCACGACCGCCGGCGACACGTCCTGTGAAGAGGTCGTAGCCATTGTTGATGTAGCTCTGGAGCTTGGCAGACTCGGCAGCATTGAAGGGACGGCCCATTGCGCCGAAGTCGCTCATGGCGTTGGTCTTCACCACGTCGAACGAAAGTCCGAGCTTTTCCGTGAGAAGTTCGCTTGCATCGGGTATCATGCCGAAGATGCCGATGCTTCCCGTCAGGGTCATAGGCTCGGCCCAAATCTCGTTGGCGCCGCAACTGATGTAGTAACCTCCGCTGGCAGCCAGGCCGCCCATGCTGATTACGACAGGCTTCTCGGCACGCAGCAGCTGCACCTCGTGCCAGATCTGTTCGCTGGCGAAGGCCGAGCCGCCGGGGCTGTTGACACGGATGACGACGGCTTTCACGTCCTTGTCCTTGCGCAGTTCCTGCAGGTCCTTGATGGTTGTCTGAGTCGTGATTTGGTGTTCCTGGCTGAAGCCCATGGCCTGGCTGTCGTTGATTTCGCCATAAGCATAATAGACGGCCACCTCGTCGTCCACCTTCTTGCCGAGGTCGTCGCCGGCAGCCACGTCGGCAAGGTTCGTGAACTTCAGGTCATCGTCCTCCTCCAGCTCGAGGCGCTCGCGCAGAGCCTCCTTCACTTCGCTCGGATAGGCCAGCTTGTCGGCAAGCTTGTTCTCGATCATCACGTCAGCCTCGCAGAAGATGGTAGTCGAGTCGGCTATGGCGTTGAGGGCATCGACCGTGAGCTTGCGGCTAGCAGCCACGTCCTTCAGCATGCCGTTCCAGATGCTGCTCAGGTAGCTCATCGTCTGTTCGCGGTTAGCTTCGCTCATCTCGGTGTTGATGAAAGGCTCCACGGCGCTCTTGTATGTGCCGACCTTGAAGACTTGCATCTTGACGCCGACTTTCTTCAGCAGACCTGTGTAGAACATGGGCTGGCTGGACATACCGCTCCAGTCGATGGCTCCGATGGGATTGAGGAAAATCTCGTCGGCCACGGAGCAGAGATAGTATGCGCCACGGGTGTACTGGTCGCCGTAGGCCACAATCCACTTGCCGCTTTCCTTGAAGTCGGTGAGTGCGCGGCGCAGTTCCTGCAGGTCGGCAGGATAGGCAGCGAGCGAGCCAGCCTCGAGGTAGATGCCCTTCACGCGGTCGTTCTTGGCTGCCTTCTTGATGGCGTCGAGCGCCTGGTCGAGGCCGATTGACGTCTGTTCGCCCTTGCTGAGGATGTCCAGCGGCGAGCCTTCGCCTGCCCTGTCGACCACCTCGCCCTGCAGCTTGATGCGCAGGACGCTGTTCTTAGGCACAGAGTTGGTAGCTCCCTCGCTGGCCATCATGCCGGCAAAGGAGATGATGCTGATTACTGTGAAGATGATGCTGGCCAGGATGATACCCACCACCGTGGCCATGGTGTACTTGAGAAAGTCTTTCATTTTTTCTTTATTTTATATAAGTTTACACATTATCTGCTCAAATATCGGAAGTAGAAATGGTAGTAAAAGTGGGAGTAAACTCGTTCCACTCGTGGGAGTTAAGTGTTGCACACAGGACGATAGTTTTAGGGTCTCTGTTGTATCGTCCAGCCAACTCGTTGGCTTTACTTCCTGCGCGAAGCGCATAACTCCTCATTTTACTTCATTATATAACTCCCGAGACATAATATATTATATTATCGGGGAGCAAAGTTACGAAATGTCGGGCGAAAAGCCAAATTTATTTCAGCTTTTCTATGTCAAAAGTAACATAGGTTGTTCCAAAAGTCGTCAAATTCTCTTTTGACAATCAGTCAAAGTGCTGAAAAAGCCATCGGCAGGAGGCGTTTTCATGCAAGAAGCACAACTTCTTTCAGCAAGGCGCACATTTATCATCTGCAAGGCACGCATTTAATATCTGCAAGGCAGGGAACAAAATCCAGCACCCCGCAGAACAAAATCCCATGCCGCAGGGAACAAAACTTTTTCAAAGGCTTGGAAATATATTTCAAAAGCTTGGAAATATATTTTAAAGGCTTTGAAATATATTTCCAAGGCACTGAAATAATTTGTGTCCGAGCCGCGACGAATTTGTGTCCGCAAGAAGGGGAAATTGTATCCGCGAGAAGGGGGAAAAGGGTTTGCATAAAGGGGATTCGAAGTCCGAGCAAAGGGGAGTCGAAGTCCCAGCGAAGGGGAGTCGAAGTCCGAGCAAAGGGGAGTCGAAGTCCCAGCGAAGGGGAGTCGAAGTCCGAGCAAAGGGGAGTCGAAGTCCGGGCGAAAGAAGAAAACTGTCCGCGAGAATGGTTAGTTTTTCCTGAGGGCCAAGGCTGCGCCAGACCAGATGCCAAGCAGGGCGACGAGCAGGGTCTGGAGCGTATGAACGATGAGGACGAAGAGCGCCGCTGCCGTCTGCTGCACGCCATAGAGCACGAGGACCGTCTTGACGGCAAAGTGCCACGAGCCGGCACCATTGGGCGTGGGGACAAGCACGGCGAAGGTGCCCACCACGAAGGCCACGAGTGCAGCCAGCGGACCAAGGTCGGCGGTGAAGTCGAAGCAGAAGAAAGTGAGATAGAAGTGCAGGTAGTAGCTCAGCCAGATGCCGATGGAATAGGCTGCAAAGAGCAAGGGTTGCTTTATGTCGCGCACGGAGAGCAGGCCGTCCGAAAGGTCGGTGAGCACAGCTTTGGTGTGCGAGAAGAAGCGGAACTTGCGGGCCAGCAGAATGATGCCCAGCAGGGCGAGCAGAGCGCAGGCTGCCGTCACCAGATAGCCCGTCAGGGTGAACGACTCGAGCACGCTGCCCAGCGTGATGCCGGTCCGCTGGAAGAAGGTCATGAAGACAGGTATCTGCGTCAGGAAGGTCAGGAAGGAGAGCGCCAGGATGAGCACTATATCGACGACGCGCTCGGTGACAACGGTCCCGATGCAGCGGCTGAAGTTGGTGCCGTCGTAGCGCCTGAGCACCCCACAGCGCAGCACTTCGCCCACTCGCGGCACGACAAGACTGCTGGCATAGCTCAGGAAGACGGCATGGATGCAAGTGGAGAGGCGCGGACGCTCGCCTGTGGGCGACAGGATCTGACGCCAACGCATGGCTCGAAGCACCTGCGCCAGCACACCGAAAGGCATGCTCAGGAGCATCCATGTCCACGACATCTGGTGCGACAGGGCATCCTGCAGCTCCTCCCAGCGAATGCCGCGGTACATCCACCACAGTATGCCGACGGCAAATGCCAAAGGCAGACCTGTCCTGAGCCACTTTAATCCATAATTCATAATTCCTGATGCATATTTATTTGAATAATGAAGAATTATTCTTACCTTTGCCGTGCAAATGTACGAAGATTTTGTGAATTTTGGATTATAAATGATGAATTGTTCTTCAGTAAGGCCGAAAAAGTTCCTCGGACAGCACTTTTTGACCGACTTAGGCATAGCCAGCGCCATAGCCGACACCGTGGATGCCTGTCCCGACCTGCCCGTCCTGGAAGTGGGACCGGGCATGGGCGTCATGACGCAGTTCCTGGTGCGCAAGCCCCGACAGGTGAAGGTAGTGGAAATCGACGACGAGAGCGTGACCTACCTGCGCCGCACATATCCCGAGCTGGAGGACAGCATCATCGAGGATGACTTCCTGAAGATGCACCTGGAGCGCACCTTCGCGGGGCAGCCCTTCGTCTTGACCGGCAACTATCCCTACAACATCTCCAGCCAGATCTTCTTCAAGATGCTCGACTACAAGGAACTGATTCCCTGCTGCACAGGCATGATACAGAAGGAGGTGGCGGAGCGCATGGCGGCCAGCCCGGGCAGCAAGACCTACGGCATCCTCAGCGTGCTCGTCCAGGCCTGGTACGACGTGGAGTACCTCTTCACCGTGGAGCCCGGCGTGTTCAACCCGCCGCCAAAGGTGAAGAGCGCCGTCGTCCGACTCACCCGCAACGCCACGACCGACCTGGGCTGCGACGAGAAGCTGTTCCGGCGGCTCGTGAAGACGACCTTCAACCAGCGGCGCAAGATGCTGCGCGTCAACATTCGTCCGCTGCTCTCGGCACTCGCTGCCGAACGAGGCCTGCCGGCGGACTTCACCGACCTCCTCGCCGATCCCTTCATGACAAAGCGCCCCGAGCAGCTCAGCGTGCAGGACTTCGTCGACCTCACCCTGCGGCTGCAGGAAAGAATAGCACACTAATCACCCACAAGCCCCACAATTCCCATAGGCCATCTAAGCCCTCCAAGCCCCATTAGACCCATAAGACCCACTATGAATACCAACTCCGATATGCGTCTGCTGCAGCTCCTTTCGCAGACATTTCCCGACAGCGAGAGCGCAAGCACCGAAATCATCAACCTCGAAGCCATCCTCAGTCTGCCGAAGGGCACCGAGCACTTCGTGGCCGACATACACGGCGAGCACGAGGCCTTCCTGCACATCCTGCGCAATGCCAGCGGCAACATCAAGCGCAAGGTGCACGACCTCTTTGCCAACACGCTGCCCGACAGCGACATGCGCGAACTCTGCACCCTCATCTACTACCCGGAGAAACGACTGGAGATGCTGGAGGCTAACACCGAAGAGGACCTCTCCGACTTCTACGCCCGCACGCTCCTCCAGCTCATACAGGTCTGCCGCTCGGTCAGCAGCAAGTACACCCGCAGCAAGGTCCGCAAGGCCCTGCCACGACAATTTGCCTACATCATCGAGGAACTGCTGCACGAGAGTCCGAGCGACGACGACAAGAAAGCCTACGTGCAACGCATCGTGGAGACCATCATACAGACCGGCCAGGCACGCAACTTCATTGTGGCCATCTGCAACGTCATACACAAACTGAGCATCGACCAGCTCCACATCCTGGGCGACATCTTCGACCGCGGACCCGGAGCGCACATCATCATGGACTACCTGCTGACGCGCGACAACTTCGACATGCAGTGGGGCAACCACGACATCCTCTGGATGGGAGCCGCCGCCGGCAACGATGCCTGCATCTGCAACGTGCTCCGACTCAGCCTGCGCTACGCCAACCTGGCCACCCTGGAGGACGGCTACGGCATCAACCTCCTGCCGCTTGCCACCTTCGCCCTCGAGACGTATGCCGACGACCCCTGCCTGGAGTTCGTGCCCAAGCCGCTGGGCGGACCTGCCATCGACGAGAAGAACATGCAACTGATGGCAAAGATGCACAAGGCCATCACCGTCATTCAGTTCAAGAAGGAAGCCGAACTCTTCCGCCGCCACCCGGAGTGGAAGATGACGGACCGCTGCCTGCTGGAGAACATCGACTACGAGAAGGGCCTCTGCACCATCGACGGCAAGGAGTACGCGATGCGCTCCTGCCACTTCCCCACCGTGGGCGACACACCGCTGCGCAGCGCCCTGACACCCGCCGAGGAGGAGCTGATGCAGAAGCTGCACCACTCGTTCCGCGTCAGCGAGAAGCTCCTCAAGCACATACGCACCATTCTCTCGCACGGGTGTATGTATAATATATGTAACCGGAACCTGCTCTTCCATGCCTCGGTGCCACTGAACGACGACGGCACGCTGAAGGCGGTGGAAATCCTGGGCCAACGCTACAGCGGACGCGACCTCATGGAGTACATCGGCCGGCTGGTGCGTGCCGCCTATCAGCACGACACGCCACACGACCTGAGAGCCTACGCCCGCGACTACTTCCTCTACCTCTGGTGCGGCCCGGACAGCCCGCTCTTCGACAAGTCGAAGATGGCCACCTTCGAGCGATACTTCCTCTCCGACCCTGCCACGCACCACGAGGAGAAGGGCGCCTACTACAAGCTGCGCGAGGACCCGGCCGTGTGTGCACGCATCCTGGACGCTTTCGGCGTCGCCCTGCCCCATGGAGGGGAAGGAGGCGGACCGCGACACATCATCAACGGCCACGTGCCCGTACATGCCAGCCGAGGCGAGAACCCCATCAAGGCCGACGGCATGCTCATGGTCATCGACGGAGGCTTCTCGAAGGCATACCACGAGACGACGGGCATCGCCGGCTACACGCTCGTCTATCACAGCCGTGGCTTCCAGCTCATACAGCACGAGCCTTTCACCAGCACGCAGGATGCCGTGGCACGCGGCACCGACATCAAGAGCAGCACGCAGATTGAGGTGATGACGGGGCATCGCGTCCGTGTCCGCGACACCGACAAGGGCCGCCAGCTGCAGATGCAAATCGATGAGCTCAGGCAACTGCTCTACGCCTACCGCCACGGCATACTCAAGGAGAACACGAAGCGTTAGACTCCCGACAGAAGCGCAGGGCGCTTATTGCGGAAGCGCAGGGCGCTTATTCCGGAAGCGCAGGGCGCTTATTCCGGAAGCACGGGGCGCTTATCTCGGAAGCGCAGGGCGCTTCCCTACTTTATCAACTTGGGGAGAAGCACCGACGCAGCTATATACCATAATATAATAAGGTGTAGGGAGCTCGGTGCAAGGAGCAAGATGGGCAGGCAGCCAAGCAGGAAGACGTACCGCTGCTTGTTGTCGGTCCAGCTCATGTTCTTGAACTTCAGGGCCAGCATGGGCACTTCGCTCACCAGCAGCATGCAGAAGAGCACCATGAAGAGGAAGAGGAAGACGGCATTGAACTTCAGCGACACCAGGAAGGCGTGCTCGCCCAGCACGAGGCTGCCCCAGAAGAGGGCGTTGGCGGGCGTGGGCAGACCGATGAACCCGTAGTGCTGACGCTCGTCGAGGTTGAACTTAGCCAGCCTCAGAGCCGAGAATCCTGCCATGAGGAAAGCCGTGTAGGGCAGCAGCTTCACAAATGACAGATGAAAAGTGAGAAGTGAAAAATCCAGCTTCGCGAGCATCTCGGGATAGTGCACCTCGTGGAAGAGGTAGAAAATGATGGCACTTGGAGCCACTCCGAAGGTGACCACGTCGGCCAGCGAATCGAGCTCTTTGCCGACAGGCGACGACACACCGAGTGCCCGCGCCACCATGCCATCGAAGAAATCGAACACGGCACCGAGGATAATCATCAGCACCGCATACTGGTAGTTGCCGTAGAAAGCGGCACCCGCGGCCATGCAACCGCAAATCAGATTGCAGCAAGTCAGGGTATTGGGGATGTTAATCAAATTCATAATTCATAATTCTTAATCCATAACTCTTCTTCGATAACTCACCTTTGTTTTCACGTCCGTCCTTCTTCTCCTGATTGTGAATTGTGAATTATGAATTGATTTTAAGTTTCGCAATGATTGTCTCGTTGCCGACGGTCTTCTGGTCGAGCTGTACGCAGACCTCCGAGCCAATGGGCAGGAAGAGGTCGACACGCGAACCGAACTTGATGAAGCCCAGATGCTCGTCGACGTAGCAGTCCTCTCCCACGCTGGGATAGGTGACGATGCGCCGCGCCACGGCTCCTGCCACCTGCCGCGCCAGTATCTCCGTGCCGTCGGGTGTCTCGATGACCACCAGACTGTGCTCGTTCTCGTCGCTGGCCTTGGGCAGCCAGGCACGGTGGAAGTTGCCGTCGAAGTGGCTCACGTGCTTTATCGTCCCGTCCACCGGAACCCAATTGGCGTGCACGTTGAAGAGACTCATGAAGATGCTCACCATCATCCGACGGTCGTGGAAGTACTCGTTCTCCTCCGTCTCCTCCACCACAACCACTTTTCCGTCGCACGGAGCCACGACGATGCCGTCCGTCTCGCCCTCGAAGGTGCGGATGGGGCACTGGAAGAAGTTGAGCATAATGCCATAGACGATGGCACTCAAGGCAATGCAGATGTCGAACGGAAGTCGCGACTCGAAGCAATGCAGTATGGTGAAGTTCAGCACCAGCAGCACGATGCCACTCCAGAGCAGCGTCTTGTTTCCCTCGTGATGCAGGCGTATTTTCTTTAGTTTCCTTAATCTCTTGCCCATGAATTTCGCAATAATCCGCCTCAAAGTTAATGCTTTTTTTTGAATTGACAAGATAGAAATCACGTTTTTCAACACATCGGCACAAAAAAGATACAATTCGCTTGCCCGTTACGAAAAAAATCACGAACTTCGCCTTCTCATTGCGTACCATACTATAACACACCTGCATGGAAGACTTCGTACACCTACACGTTCACTCACAGTACTCAGTGCTCGACGGCCTATCGTCCATCAAAGGGATGGTGGACAAGGCCATCGCCGACGGCATGCGCGGCCTGGCCCTCACCGACCACGGCAACATGTTCGGCGTAAAGGACCTGTACGACTACTGCCAGCAGGTGAACAAGGACCGCAAGAAGCAAGGGCTGGAGCCCTTCAAGCCCATCTTCGGCTGCGAGATGTACGTGGCACGCGGCGGCGACAAGAACGTGCACGAAGGCGGAAAGGAGAACCAGTCGGGCTGGCACCTCATCGTGCTGGCCAAGAACCTGACCGGCTACCACAACCTCATCAAGCTCGTCTCGCGCTCGTGGGTCGACGGCTTCTACATGCGGCCGCGCACCGACCACAAGGACCTGGCACAGTTCCACGAGGGACTCATCATCTGCTCCGCCTGCATCGGCGGCGAAGTGCCCAGGAAGATAGCACGCGGCGACCTGGCAGGCGCCGAAGAGACCGTCCGATGGTTCCACGACATCTGGGGCGACGACTACTACCTCGAGCTGCAACGCCACGAAGTGACCAACCCCAATCAGATAGCCAACCGCGAGACATACGAAGTGCAGAAGCAGGTCAACCCCGTGCTCATCCAGCTGGCACGCAAGTACGGCATCAAGCTCATCTGCACAAACGACTCCCACTTCCTCGACGAAGATGATGCCGAAGCACACGACCTGCTGCTCTGCCTCTCCACGGGCCGCGACCTCGACGACCCCAAACGCATGCGCTACAGCAAGCAGGAATGGTTCAAGACACGCGCCGAGATGAACGCCATCTTCCAGGACATACCGGAGGCTCTGGCCAACACGTGCGAGATACTCGACAAGGTGGAAGTCTACGACCTGGAGTCCAATCCCATCATGCCCTTCTTCCCCATCCCCGAAGAGTTCGGCACGGAAGAACTCTGGCGGCAGCGATTCACCGACGAAGACCTCTTCCGCGAGTTCACAAGCGACGAGAACGGCGAGAACCCGCTGCCCAGAGAAGAAGGCGAAAAGAAGATAGCCAAGCTGGGAGGCATCGACAAGCTCTACCGCATCAAGTTCGAGGCGGACTATCTGGCCAAGCTTGCCTACGAAGGAGCCCAGCGCCTCTACTGCAAGGGGCAAGGGGCTGGGGGCAAGGAGCAAGAGGCAGGGAGCAAGGAGCAGGAGGACGACAAAGGTAATCTCTTGCCCCCTGCCCCTTGCTCCCTGCCCCAAGAAGTTACCGACCGCATCCGCTTCGAGCTCCACATCATGAAGACAATGGGCTTCCCCGGCTACTTCCTCATCGTGCAGGACTTCATCAACAGCGCACGCAAGGAGCTCGGCGTGTGGGTAGGCCCGGGACGTGGCTCGGCAGCCGGCTCGGTGGTGGCATACTGTCTGGGCATCACGAAGCTCGACCCTCTGAAGTACGACCTCCTGTTCGAACGTTTCCTCAACCCCGACCGCATCTCCCTTCCCGATATCGACACCGACTTCGACGACGACGGACGCGGCAAAGTGCTGCAATGGGTCATGGACAAGTACGGCGCGGAGAACTGCGCTCACATCATCACCTACGGCGCAATGGCCGCCAAGAGCAGCCTCAAGGACGTGGGGCGCGTGGAGAAAGTGCCGCTGCCCATCGTCAATGCCTGGTGCAAGGCCATGCCCGACCGCCTGCCCGACGGCAAGAAAGCCACACTGGCCAACTACATCGAGGCCACTCCGGAACTGAAAGAGGCACGCTTCTCGCGGGACCCCAAGATGGCAGACACCATCAAGTACGCCCTCAAGCTGGAGGGCACCGTGCGCAACACCGGCATCCATGCCTGCGGATTCATCATCTGTCGCGACCCCATCAGCGACCATGTGCCCGTCTCCACCGCTGACGACCCCGACTTCCCCGACCGCAAGACGGCCGTCACACAGTACGACGGACACGTCATCGAAAGCACCGGACTCATCAAGATGGACTTCCTCGGGCTCAAGACCCTCTCGCAGCTCAAGGAGGCATGCCGCATCGTCAAGGAAGCACACGGCGTGGACGTCGACCTGGACAACATTCCCATCGACGACCCTCTGACCTACAAGCTCTACCAGGAGGGACGCACCGTCGGCACATTCCAGTTCGAGTCCGCCGGCATGCGCAAGTATCTGAAGGAGCTGCACCCGACCGTCTTCGAGGACCTCATCGCCATGAACGCCCTCTACCGGCCCGGACCCATGGACTACATCCCGCAGTTCATCAAGCGCAAGAACGGGCAGGAACCCATCACCTACGACCTCGAGGCATGCGAAGAATACCTCCGCGACACCTACGGCATCACGGTCTATCAGGAACAAGTCATGCTGCTCTCGCGCAAACTGGCGGGCTTCACCCGAGGCGAGAGCGATGCCTTGCGTAAGGCAATGGGCAAGAAGAAGAAGGACATCGTGGACAAGATGAAGCCGAAGTTCATCGAGGGCGGCACGAAGAACGGCCACGATCCGGAGATACTGGAGAAGATATGGGCCGACTGGGAAAAGTTCGCTTCCTATGCCTTCAACAAGTCTCATGCTGCCTGCTACTCCTGGGTGGCCTATCAGACCGCATACATGAAGGCACACTACCCGGCCGAGTTCATGGCAGCCCTGCTGACACGTGGCAAGGATGACGTGAAGGAGGTGAAGAAACTCCTCGAGGAATGCCACGCCATGAAGCTGGAAGTGCTGGGCCCCGACGTCAACGAGTCGCGCAAGGACTTCGGCGTCAACGACCGTCAGCAGATACGCTACGGACTGACGGCCATCAAAGGTCTGGGCGAAGCGGCCGTGGAAGCCATCGTGGAGGAAAGGGAGAAGAACGGCCCGTTCCGCGACCTGTTCGACTTCGCCCAGCGCGTCAACATGTCGTCCATAAAGAGCAACGGCATGCGATTCCTCGCCCTGAGCGGTGCCTTCGACGGCATTGCGGGCAACATACGCCGCGAGCAGTTCGTGGCAACAAACGTGAAGGGCGAAGAATTCACCGACCTCCTGGTACGCTACGGCACGCAGTACCAGCAGGCACAGATGGAGGCGCAGTTCTCACTCTTCGGCATGGATGCCGTGGAGCTGAAGAAGCCCGAGGTGCCGGAGGCCGACGAATGGTCGGTGCTGGAACGCCTCAACAAGGAGCGCGAGCTGGTGGGCATCTACCTCTCGGCACATCCCCTCGACGAATACTACGTGGTGCTGCAGAACATCTGCAACTTGAAGATGGACCGCATGGAGGACCTCACGCCCTTTGCCGGACAGCCCGTGAAGCTGGGCGGCATCGTCACTGCGGTACGCTCCGGCACGACGAAGAACGGCAAGCCCTTCGGCGTGGCCACCATCGAGGACTTCAGCGGCACGGGCGAGGTG
This sequence comes from uncultured Bacteroidales bacterium, assembly GCA_902799985.1. GTDB lineage: Bacteria > Bacteroidota > Bacteroidia > Bacteroidales > Bacteroidaceae > Physcousia. Next base: position 27,078 of record CADCCR010000016.1, read on the forward strand.
GCGCTCTTCGGCGAGAACTGGGTGAAGTGGGGTGCCTATCTGAGCATCGACCGCTCGGTGCTCATCAGCGGTAGCGTGGAGGAGAACCGTTTCCGCGAGGGACAATATGAGCTGCGCATCGGGCGCATCGACTGGCTGGCCGACGTCAGCGACTCGGTGGTGGAGACCATCACCGTCACCGTCAACACCGATGCCCTGGGCAAGGACGATGTGGAGATGCTCGCATCGCACATCAAGCAGGAAGAGGGCAAGACGGCTCTGCGCGTGGTCTTCGTGGATGCCACGAACCCCCACAACCGCTTGCACATGACGTCCCGCACCTATCGCGTCAAGGTGACACGGCAACTGCTGGACGACATCGAGAACAGCGAAGCCCTCTCCTGCAGCCTCAACTGACGGGACAGCATCCGCCCTAAACCAAGACAGTATTAACTTTGAACTTTGAATTTATTAACTTTGAACTTTGAATTTATTAACTTTGAACCAAGACAGTATTAACTTTGAACTTTGAATTTATTAGTTTTGAATTAAGACAGTATTAACTTTGAATTTCGAATTTATTAATTTTGAATTAAATATTATGGCACAGACAATCAACTCAGGCAACATTGAGGCGCTGGTGGCAACCGGCAAACCCGTAGTAGTGGACTTTTGGGCAACATGGTGCGGCCCATGCAAGCGTTTGGCTCCCGTCATCGAGGCCCTGGCACAGGACTATGACGGCAAGGCCATCGTAGGCAAGTGCGACGTGGAAGAGGACGAAGACCTCGCCATGCGTTTCGGCATCCGCAGCGTTCCCACCATCGTCTTCCTCAAGGACGGCAAGGAGAAGGACCGCGTGGTAGGTGCTGCTGCACGCCCCGTCTTCGACGAGAAAATCCAGGCGCTGCTCTAAGAGAAGCCTAGAAGAACTAGAAGAACTAGGATAACTAGGAAAACCTAGGGAGACCTAGGAAAGCCTAGGAAAACCCTAATAATCTTTTATCCGCAAGACTATGAGTACCTTTGAGGAAGACCTCATCCAAGATGCTGAGGACGACCGCCTGACGGTCGAATACATCAAGAATTACCTGCCGCAGGAGCTCAAGGACCGTTTCACGGAGGAAGAGCTCTACTACTTCATCGACGTCATCGGCGAGTACTATGTCGACCTGATTGAGAAGCATCCGGGCGACGAGGACATCGACATCGACGTGGAGGAAGTGGCCAAGTACGTCGCCAAGCAAGCCAAGAAGGACAAGATGGGCGACTTCGACCCCGAAGACCTCCGCTGGGTGGTCGATGGAGAGCTGGAATACGGAGAGACAACAGAAAGTTAATTTGAGGTTAGAGGTTAGGGGTTAGAGGTTAGAGAATACCTTTGGCCCCAAGTCCAGCAACAGAAACATTCCTCTAACCACTAACCTCTAACCACTAACCACTAACCTCTAACCTCTAACCACTAACCACTATACAATGGAACAACCACTCCTTATTTATAATACCCTGAGCCGGCAGAAGGAACTCTTCAAGCCGCTCACTCCCGGGCGCGTCGGCATGTACGTCTGCGGCCCGACCGTCTATGGCGATGCGCATCTGGGCCACGCCCGTCCGGCCATCACCTTCGACCTCCTCTTCCGCTACCTGCAGCACTTGGGCTACAAGGTGCGCTACGTCCGCAACATCACCGACGTAGGACACCTGGAGCACGATGCCGACGAGGGCGAGGACAAGATTGCCAAGAAGGCACGACTGGAACAGCTCGAGCCGATGGAGGTGGCGCAGTACTACACCAACCGCTTCCACGAGGCGATGGATGCTCTGGGCTGCTTGCCCCCAAGCATCGAGCCGCACGCCACAGGCCACATCATCGAACAGCAGGCGCTCGTCAAGCAAATCCTCGACAACGGCTATGCCTACGAGAGCAACGGCAGCATCTACTTCGACATCGAGGAGTACAACAAGGACCACCGCTGGGGCATCCTCTCGGGCCGCGACCTGGAGAACATCAAGGACGCAAGCCGCGACCTGGCAGGCGTCGGCGAGAAGAAGAACCAGGCGGACTTCGCCCTCTGGAAGGCCGCTCAGCCCGAGCACATCATGCGCTGGCCTTCGCCTTGGAGCGACGGCTTCCCCGGTTGGCACTGCGAGTGCACGGCCATGGGGCGTAAGTACCTGGGCGAACACTTCGACATACACGGCGGCGGCATGGACCTCATCTTCCCCCACCACGAGTGCGAGATAGCACAGGCCGTAGCCAGCCAAGGCAGTCAGATGGTGCACTACTGGATGCACAACAACATGATTACCATCGACGGCAAGAAGATGGGCAAGTCCTACAACAACTTCATCACGCTGCCGCAGTTCTTCACGGGCGACCATCCGCTGCTCAGCCAAGCCTACACGCCCATGACCATCCGCTTCTTCATCCTGCAGGCCCACTACCGCTCGACCGTCGATTTCGGCAACGAAGCCCTGCAAGCCGCCGAGAAGGGCTTGGCCCGACTCATGGACGGCATGAAGAACCTGCGCCGCCTCCAGGACGGCCAGAAGGTGAAGGGCCAGCCCAGCATCGAGTCCTCGTATGTTGCGACTCTGTCGCAACAGCTCTACGACGCGATGAACGACGACCTGAACTCCCCCATCGTCATCAGCCACCTGTTCGACGCCTGCCGCGTCATCAACACCCTCATCGACAAGAAGGCCAGCATCACCGCCGAGGTGGCACAGGCCTTGCTCAAGCTCATGGAGACTTTCGTCACCGACATCCTCGGCCTTCGCCCCGACACTGGCAGCACCAACAAGGCCCGCGAGGAAGCCTACGGCGCCGTCGTCAACATGCTCCTGGAGCAGCGTCAGGCAGCCAAGGCTGAGAAGAACTGGGCCCTGAGCGACAAGATTCGCGACGACCTGGCCGCCCTCGGCTTCGAAGTGAAGGACACGAAGGACGGCTTCACCTGGACCCTGAACAAGTAGCAGCCGCCAGCTACCACGAATTGCACGAACCGGAGATTAATAGAAACAACGGATTTTGCGGATTTAACAACTGATTTAAAACAACGAATTGAATGAATTAAACGAATTTTATATTAATAGAAACAACGGATTAAACGGATTTTACGGATTGACTGACTCAATTAAAACAACGAATTGAACGAATTAAACGAATTAACTATTCACAGAGCAACGGAGAAGAATAAATCCGTGTAATCCGTTCAATCCGTTGTTGAATACTCAATCTTTAATTCGTGTAATTCGTTCAATTCGTTGTTGAATACTCAATCTTCAATCCGTATAATTCGTGCAATCTGCGGTAAGAGGAATATAAGAAAACGGAAGTCTATATTAACTTTAATTATTATCGACGTGAAGAAGTACTTGTTGCTGGGCATTATAGCCCTTGCTACCCTGAGTGTCAGCGCACAGAAGGAACGTAAATTCACCGTAAAGGCTGGTGTCGGTTTGGCTCACGTAGTGGGAAGCGATGCCGATACGAAGGTCAACATCGCAGCGCGGATTGGTGCCGCCTACGACGTGAAGCTCTATAAAGGCCTCTACCTCATCCCTGAGGTTGACTTTGCCCTAAAGGGATTCAACCCCTCCACAAACAATTTCTTTTATGATACCCAGACCGCTCACATGGTATATCTTCAGGCACCGGTGTGGGCTGCATACAAGTTCAGGCTGA
>CADCCR010000017.1 GCA_902799985.1 uncultured Bacteroidales bacterium
ATTCTTCTCATCGCAGGCTTGTCCTTTGCCGCCTATCATGCTTTTTACAGGACAACGGACAACAGGCAGAGTTCAATGGTCAATAGTCAATGTTCAATGTTCAATGTTCAATGTTCAATGGCTGGTGACTCCCTCGTCCGCTTTGTCGATGTCCGTTTGGACAGCATGCTGACTGTCGTTGTCAAGCACTACGGCAAGGTCGCCTATTTTCGCGACGATACATCGCGGGCGATGAAGCTTATCACAAAGTGGAACCCTGCCGACTCGCTCTTGGCGTTCATCGAGCACCTTAACATGTTCGATTACCTGCACCTGACACTTGAGGGGGACACCGTTTTTGTGGAATACGCTAACGACGAGGAGGGCGAGTAATGAAACGAATGCTATTTCTTGTGGTCCTTTTGTGCTTAACGTCGAATTCTTTGTCCGCGCAAGAGGCTGTTTCTCTCCTTTCCGTTCTCCAGACCATCGAGCAAAGCCAGATGGAATACTCCATCGACATCGTTTCCGATGGGTTGGAAGGTCTGACGACAAAAGCGAAGGTCGAGGGACCGGACGCGCTGACAGCCGTAAGGCAGGCTTGCAAAGGTTTGCCCGTGAAGGTGAAAGTCCACGGACAGCACATCTACGTGCAGCACGAGCGGCAGAAGAACGTGCGCAAACTGACGCTGAAGGGTGTGGTGCAGGACATCCGCGCCCACAAGGACCTGAAAGGTGCCACTGTGGAACTGATGGATGCCGACAGCTGCGTCATCGAAGAGAAGAAGGCCTTTCAGAAGTGGTATAGTGAATATGGTTCATGGGAGACAAGCGAGTTCTCCATCATCGTGCCAGCCAAGCCTGCCAAGTATCTATTCCGCATCAGCATGGAAGGGTATCAGACGGCCTACGTCGATTATACGCTTGACCGCATCGGAAGGCGTGAGCATGAGCGCGGACTGCCGCCTTTCTATCTGACTCCAGAGCCCAGGATGATGCGCGAGGTGACCATCACCGCCTCTAAGGTCAAGTTCTATTATAAGGGCGACACCATCATCTACAACGCCGATGCCTTCATCCTTGCCGAAGGCTCCATGCTCGATGCCCTATTGCGCCAGTTGCCGGGCGTGGAGTTGAAGTCAGACGGACGTATCTACCACAACGGCAAGTTTGTGGACGACCTGCTGCTGAACGGAAAGGAGTTCTTTAGCCACGACCGCAAGCTGATGTTGGAGAACCTGCCCGCCTATGTGGTAAAGGACATCGCCATCTACGACAAACAGACTGCCGAGAACGAATGGCTGGGCATCAAGGACGAGAGCACCCAGCGACACGTCATCGACGTACGGCTGAAAAAGGAGTATATGATAGGTTGGCTTGCCAACATAGAGGCTGGCGGCGGCACCAGCGAACGCTACCTTGCCCGTCTCTTTGCCATGCGTTACTCCGACTTCTCGCATCTGGCCGTCATTGCGAATGCGAACAACTTGGACGACGACACCAAGCCGGGCGAGACGGGCAACTGGCAGCGAGGCAAGACCAACGACCTCAGAAAGACGGAGCGAGCCGACATGGACTTCCGTGTCAGCGACCGCAACAAACGATGGGAGTATCATGGTAGTGCTTCCGTCAATCACCAGCGGACGGAGGGCGAGACGCGCACCATCCAACAGAATTACCTGCCGACGGGCGACACCTACGACTACAGCTTCAGCCGCCGCTTGGGCGAAGACTTGCATCTTGACACCTGGCACTCGTTTGCCCGCAACGGCAAGAATGTCCGTTGGTACATCGACCCAAAATTCAACTATCACCACTTCGACCATAGCTCCGACCTTGCCTCCGCTTCCTTCCGTGCCCCCGTTTCCGAGGTCAGCCGTCAGCTTCTCAATGAGCTTTACAGCCCCAATGCCGTCCGCCTCAATCTGCGCGACACACTCATCAACCGCATCCTCCGTGACGGCTTGGGCAATGGCCACGAGCTGAAAGCCACGTTGGACCTTGGCACCATCATCAAGATTCCGCGCTCCAACGAGAATCTCCGCATCGGTGCCGACATCATCTATAAAGAGCGGAAGGAACGTATGTTTGACCGGCAGACGGTTCACCTTGGCAATGTTCCCCAGTCGGACAGCCGCTTCCACCACTTCACGGACAATCATCCCTTCCGTGATTTTACTGCCAATGCCATATTAGGCTATAATGTCCCCCTCGGTCCCGGCTGGCGCTCACTCTTCACCTACTACCAGTTCAGCCATCAGCGTCAGCATCACCGCTCGTCGCTCTACCTGCTCGACCGCTTGAACTCGCAACCCTCCACCATAGATGATTTGCCATCTGTCACCGAATACCAGCAAGTGTTAGACCGCATGGGCAGCTACGACAGCTATTTCCGTGATAACAGTCACATGTTGTACTTAAGCCTTGGATACAAGTTCAATGAAGCTTCCTATGGTCAGATTTGGACGCTCCTCAACGGCGACATCAAGCTGCATCAGCAACACCTGGACTATCAGCGCGGCATTATCGACACCACTCTCTGCCGCACCGCCTTCACCATCAATATGGACAACAACACCTACCTGAACCTCAAAGGCGGACATCAGCTTTCCATCACCATGGGCATCCATACGAAGCTGCCCGACCTGGAGAACCGCGTCAACCTGCGCGACAACACCGACCCGATGAATATCCGTCTGGGCAACCCGGACTTGCGCATGGCTGTCACGCCAGATGTCGGTGCCTACTTCAGTTATAAGATGAAGCGGGGTTGGCAGCGCATTCAGTGGGCCTATCAGCGCACCTTCAATGCCATCGCCATGGGCTACGTCTATGACACCAAGACGGGTGTACGCACCTATCGTCCCGACAATGTCAACGGCAACTGGATCTTCGATGCCAGCTACGTGCTGCACCTTGATTTCGGCAAAGACAAGAAGCAGAACCTTGACGTTCCCCTCAATTATAGCTACAGTCAGAATGTGGATTTGGTAGGCACCACGGTAGGGACTCTTCCCTCTCTCTCTACCGTCCACCGCCAGACGCTCTCTTTGTCTCCCACCTTCAAGGCCGACATAGACAAACATCATTTCGAACTGACCTGCCAGCCTACATGGGAACGCCTGACCGGCACACGCACCGGCTTCCAGGACTTCAGTGCCTTCACCTGCCGGACTTCTCTATCTGCCATCCTAAAGCTGCCGTGGAAGCTCGACCTCAGCACAGACCTCAGCCTCTACAGCCGCACGGGATATACCGACAATGCGCTGAACACCAACGACCTTGTCTGGAATGGTCGCCTCTCGCGTCCCGTCCTAAAGGACAAGTTGGTGCTGATGGTTGACGGCTTCGACATCCTCGGCCAGCTCAGCAACGTCACACGAATCATCAACGCCCAAGGTCGCACAGAGACGTACACCAACGTGCTGCCTCGCTATGTCCTCTTTCATGCAGTCTGGCGCTTGAACCGTCAGCCCATGCGCAAAAACGAGCGGAAGAAGGAATAACACATCACTTCATGATGCCGTTATTTCAAGCATTTGTAACCTCCTACATACTATAGGCGGTTTGTTTAAGTGAATTATTGGTGTCCGGTAAATTCGGCCTGAAAAGCCGGACGTCCCTGGGCTATGTGCTTTTAGTCCTTACAGGACTTTTTAAGTTGACTCAAGGATTAAGGGGAACAAATGCAGGCACAGGGCGTGTATATGGAAGCGCCCCGTGCTTCCGAAATAAGCACGAGGCGCTTCGGGAATAAGCACGAGGCGCTTCGGAAAGTGACCCCTCTCCGTCTCCCCCGAGGGGGAGTGAAGGTCGCTGCGAAGGAAGCCTCCCCTCGGGGAGGTTTGGTAGGGGTCTCCGAAATAAGCGCGGGGCGCTCCGGGGGGATTATGCTTCGTCGTTGCTGGTTCGGCAATAGGCAAAATGCTTCCGGCGCTCGAGGTAGTCGAGGTCGTCCTGGTGGCGGTAGGCTTCTTCTTCGAAGCGGATGTGGCGATAGGCCTCCATGCGGTCGCGGTACTTGAGGAGCAGGACGAGCCACTCCAGGAAGTACCAGATGAAGAAGGGCAGGAAGAGCAGTTCGCGTTGCTGGGCCACGTGGATGAGTTCGTGGTTGAGCTCCTGCCGGTTGAGCGGCCGGACCGAGAAGATGAAGCCGAACAGACAGATGGCCAGGAAGTCGCGACCCATCGGATGCCTCCCAATGAGATGCACCCGATGCTGTCCCGTTGTCGTCCTACGTCGCTTCATCTCTTGAACGATGCGTCGGTGGATTTATTCTTTTTCTCTTGGGAAGGCCGATATACGCAGACGGGCTGCACCCATCGGGACCAGGGTGATGGGGGTCGTTGTGTCGGCGCGTTTGGCGTACTTGGTAGGGAGGAAGTCCGTCATGCCTGTCCGGTCGAGCTTCCACGACGGTATCTGGCGACCGACAGCCGTGAACTCCAGGGGCACACCTTCCAGGGTGAAGGGCTGGTCGTTCTCGGGCCAGGGCTTATGCTTTACGCTGAACTCGATGGGCAGGTTCTGCTCGTCGACCACCAGACCGTAGTTCCAGTCGCTCTTCGCCCGCAGCACGTAGCAAGGCCACAGCGAGGCATCGACGCCCGATTGCCAGTGGGAGTCGTCCTGCACGAACTCCGGGTCGCGGCTGTCGTGCTGTTCGAACTCCTCGTCTATCTTGAGCGAGAGGGTGAGCGGCCCATAATCGACGCTGACGCTCGACTTGTTCTGCTGCCAAACGGTGGAGCGCACCTTCATGGGCAGACGCAGGCTGACGACATCGCCTTCCTGCCACTCGCGCTCGATGCGGACATAGCGTCCGGCAGCATCAGCGATGGCTTGATTCTCGCCGTTCACGCTGACCGATGCCCCTTCGGCCCAGGCAGGGATGCGCAGGTAGAGGGGGAAGGTGACATTCTGTTCGGGATGAAGCGTGAGCTGGATGGCTTCGTCGAAGGGATAGTTGGTGGTCTCCTCCATGCGGAGCGAGACGCCGTCGGCCACCAGAGCCGTCGTCTCGTTGGCAGCATAGAGCATCGTGGCCAGTCCGCCGTCGGTTGTGGCCATGACGAGGTGCTCCGAGAAGTAGGGCCAGCCCATGCCGTGGTTGTGCTGGCAGCAGCGGGAGCTGAAGGGACTCATGCTGAGCATGCCGCGCAGGGCATTGTCGATGCTGGGCGCATGGTTCTTCTCGTCGCTGATGGCCATGTTGGCCGAAGTAATATAGCGCAAGGCTCGCATGTCGGGCGTGAGTGCGGCAGGCAGGGAGTTGAAGGCCACGTTCTCGCAATGGTCGGCCCAGAAGATGTCGCCCGTGATACCCATCAGAATCTCGTCGCTTGCCATCTGTTCCACGATGGCGCAGGTCTCGGCACCGTTGCGCGGGTCGTAGTATCCGTTGCGGGCGTTCTCGTCGGCTGCATACATGCCGCCCGGCATCTGTCCGAAGCGGCTGCGCATCTCGTTATGGGCGCGATAGGTAGCCTCAAGCATCTCCTTAATCTGTTCCTTTTTTTGCATTGGTTTATTATCAATTATATTATTATTACTATTATTATTAGTAATATCTATAGAAGGCTCTACAATTATTAATCCATCATCATTAATATATCCATTAGACTCCGATATACCTTGATCATTTTTATGTATGGCTGAAACAAATGAATCAATTTGAAGAAAAGGATTTATTTTATTATTAGTTTCAGTGATTGGAGTTACTTTAATTGTTTTCAAAAAGTGGCGGTTCATGGCCGACAGCACACGGGCCTTGCCAGTGGCTTCGTAGTAGGTTTGCAGTGCCCAGAGCATGGGCATCTTGGCCCAGAGGTCGGGGCTGGAGCCGTCGTAGCCGTCGGGACCGAGGCGTCCGTTGGAGGCCTGGTTGTTCAGCACCGCATTGATCCATGTGTCCACCTCGCGCTTCATGGCAGCATCGTCCAGGATGAAGGCCAGACTGCTGTAGCCTCTGAGCCAGTAGGGCACTTCTTCCCATCCGTGGTCGCCTTGGTTGGAGAGCCATTGGTTGTTGTTCTTGTCGAGCCATGCGCTGACGGTGCCGAGCTGACCGTTCAGTCCGTCGCGCTGCAACTCGAGGTATTTGCGGAGCCAGCCACGGGGCTGTACCTTGCCGACGGGCAGCTTCAGGAGCGGCGCCTGCTGCAGGGGTTCGCGGAAGTTGGTGTAGTTCGCGTTGGTCTGTTCGCGGTCGGGGCAGTCCACGACGCTGACGTTGGTCTGTGCCAGGCAGCAGGTAGTTAAAAGCGTGAGTGCCAGGAGGGAAAGAGTTTTGTTCATGAGTGTTTGTTATTTACGGAAAATCTTTTTACCCTGTGTGATGATGATACCAGAAGATGATTTACTATTTGTCGATTCGCTGTTCACGATTTGTCCTTGCAGGTTGTAGACGCGTTCATCCTCCTCCTCGGGGGAGGCAAGGAGCGGACTGATGGCTGTGCTTGTCGGGTCGTAGGTCACGCTCAGTCCGTAGTCGATGTGTCCACCGCCGGAGCCTTGCTGCAGGGAGACGCAGAGCACGTTGTCGCCTTCCACCAATAGCTTCTTCCTGGCATTGGGGAAGCGGTAGGTGGCATAGTTGTCGTCGTTCCATCCGGTGGCTGTGGCGATGCGGGTGCCGTTGAGCCAGAACGTCGGGTTCTCGTCGTAGCTGTACATCATGTTGACCACACCGATTTCAATCTTCACCAGGTCCTCTGCCGTGAGTGTGAAGTGGCGGCGGATGAGGATGGGGTGTACGGAGCTTTGCCATTGGGTGACGAGAAATTTGTTTTGGTCGATGCTGAAGGGACCGATGCCTTCTCGCCAATAGCTCTCGTCTTCATCGGACGCATACCATTTGGCTCGGTCTGCCAGAGTGATGTCGGTGTTGTAGTTCAACTCGTAAAAGAGGCAAGGCCAGGAGCCATCGCCGCTATCCACCGTGTCGAGAAAGTATTCTGTTACGTTGTCGGCTGCTCTGGCAGTTGAAACTGTTGCAAGGGGAAGAAAGAGTAAAAGGAGGGAGTTTCTTATGGACATAATGCTTGTTTTTGGTTTACCTCGCCACAAAGGTAGAACTTTTCTGTGGAATATCCAAATGAAGCACAACAAAATCAAGATACATGACTTTTTCCCCCACCATTTTGTCATTGCCCTAAAAAAGTTATCAACAGCAAAAATCAGTTCATGATAATAGGCTGAATGCCCTTTGCTTATGGCGTTTTATGCGTGTAAATAGCGAACGGAAGCAAAGGTTATCAACAAGGTCTTTCAGCAGCTAAGGAAAAAAAGTTTGGAAAAAGTGTGGGGAATTGTGGGGAAATGTGTATCTTTGCAGCAGAAAACGTCAAGAAAGGTAAAAAAGGCTATGAGATTCACCGGCAACATAGACGCAAAGACGGACGAAAAAGGTCGTGTCTTTTTGCCCAGCATCTTCCGCAAAGTGATGCGGAGTGAAGATGAGGAGGGGCTGGTGCTGCGCCGTGATCTCTTCGTGAAGTGCCTTGTCCTCTACCCCAAGAAAGTGTGGGAAGCACAGGTCGACGCCATTCGGGCCCGAACCAATCCGTTCGACCGCCGGCAGCGAGAGGTATTGCGTCTCTTCACAGCCGATGCCGAGAACATCACGCTGGACAGCGGCGGAAGGATGCTCATCCCGCGTCGCTACCTGGAATATGCCGAGATAAAAGGCGAAGTGCGCTTCATCGGCGTGGACGATGTCATCGAGATATGGAACCGAGCGTCTGCCGACGAACTGCTCAGCGATCCGGAGAAGGTGGGGGACCTCCTGGAGGACATGATGGCAGACAAGCAGGAATAAAAAACAAATAATAGGAAGAAAAGAAGAAAAGGACAGGCACAAACAGTACTGCGAGAGCAAAGACTTAACAAAACGGGAGTAAAAAGAAAAGCTATCCCTATCCTTCTTTCCAAAACAATGGAATCGGGTAAGATGTCTTTTCATTTCTTGTCTCTAATATATAATATATATATAATGTACGCAAAGTGTGAGGAATATCATATCCCGGTGCTGCTGCACGAGACGGTGGACGGACTCAGCATCCGTCCGGGCGGCATCTATGTGGACCTCACCTATGGCGGCGGCGGTCACAGTCGCGAGATACTGCGGCGTCTGCAGGGGACAGGCCACCTCTATGCCTTCGACCAGGATGCAGACGCCATCCCCAACGAGGATGAGGTAGGGGAGAACTTCACCTTCGTGCGCAGCAACTTCCGTTTCCTCAAGAACTGGATGCTCTACTATGGGCACAGCCAGGTGGACGGCATCTTGGCAGACCTGGGAGTGAGCAGCCATCACCTCGACGAAGAGAGCCGCGGCTTCAGCTTCCGCTTCGATGCCCCACTGGATATGCGCATGAACCAGCGAGCCCGTCTGACCGCACAGCGCATCGTGGCAGAGTACAGCGAAGAGCAGTTGGCCGACATCCTCTATCTCTATGGCGAGCTCAAGAACAGCCGTCGCATCGCATCGGCCATCGTCCGGGCCCGTCAGCAGCAGCCCATTGCCACCACCACCGAACTGGTCGAAGTGCTGCGTCCGCTGATGGGGAACGACCGCGAGAAGAACCGCCAGACCGAAGGGAAGAAGGACCTGGCACGCGTCTTTCAGGCACTCCGCATCGAGGTCAACGGCGAGATGCTCGCCCTGCGGCAGATGCTCAGCGCTGCCACCGAGCTGCTCCGTCCGGGCGGCAGGCTCAGCATCCTCACCTATCACTCCCTCGAGGACCGCATGGTGAAGAACATCGTGAAGGCCGGCAACCCGGAAGGGAAAGTAGAGACAGACGTCTTCGGGCGCAGCCACGCTCCCCTCGAAGCCGTCAACCGCGGTGTCATCACCCCAAGTGCCGAAGAGCAGAACAGCAATCCCCGCAGCCGTTCCGCAAAGCTTCGCGTAGCAGAGAAGAGAGAGGTTCGGGAATAAATGTAAACGAAAAAAAGAAAAGACGAGATGGCAGAGATATTATTAGACGACATGGAGGAACAGCTGGACCGTCAGGAAGCGGTTCAGGAGGGTCCGGATGCCTTGGAGAATCCCGAGACTCTGGAGATTTCGGATGCCACGGAAGGTTCGGACGATGCAACCGATGCAGAAGAATCGGCAGCTCCGGAAGGTCCGGACGATGCAGCAGATGCGGAAGAAGCGGCAGCCCCGGACAATGCAAAGGCCGTCGGCAGCAAGCTGATGCGCTCGCTGGTCAGCGAAGATGACGAGACCGACGAGCTGACCGTCGACAGTCTTCGCCAGATGATAGATGCTGCACCACGCTGGTTCCTCAGCCAGTGGCGGATGCTGCTGCTCTGCCTGGCCGGCATCTTCCTCTACATCACCAACGGCTACCAGGCACAGATGGAGATGATGAAGGAGACGGAACTTGAGGCAGAACTCAAGGATTGGCGCTACCGTTGCATCACCCGCGTCAGCGAACTCACATTGCTTTGCCGCCAGAGCCAGCTCGAGCTGAAGCTCCGCGAACAGGGCGACAGCACCCTGGTGCCCAGCAAAGTGGCACCCTACGTCATCAATGTCAGAAAGTAACACACACACCCAAGTCCACGACCATGCAATCCAAGAACGATAAAGCCACCAAACGCTACCGCTTCATCTTCATCGTGATGTTGGTGATAGCATTATATATCTTGGGCCGAACCATCTACACCATGTTTCCGCCGGAGAGCGACTACTGGAAGGAGGTGGGTCGGAACAGCAAGACAGCCATAATCCCAGCTAATCGCGGCAACATCCTTTCGTGCGACCGCCAGGTGCTCTCAGGCACTGTGCCCAAGTATGCCCTCTATATGGATTTCGCGGTATCCGACCCGGACTCCATCAGCAAGGAGAAGACGATAGCCTTCCGCGATTCGGCCTTCCGCGTTGACCTGGACAGCATTGCCGACGGTTTGGCCCGCATCTTCCCCGACCGCGACGCCAAGTGGTTCCGCGAGCGCCTTCTTCAAGGCAAGAAGCGCGGCAAGTACTCATGGCGCATCTACCCCAAGCTGGCAAGCTACGTCCAGTATCGTGCCTGCAAGGAGTTGCCCTTGCTCAGGGAAAGCATGTACCGCAGCGGCTTCCATGGCGACGAGATGCTGCTCCGCCTCAAGCCTTATGGCGGACTGGCAAGCCGAACCATAGGCGAGCTTTACAACGACACCAGCAGCCGTCCCAAGTGCGGACTGGAGCTGAGCTTCGACAGCATCCTGAGCGGCAGGCCCGGCACCAAGCACTACATCACGATGCGCAACCGCAAGGTGCCCGTCGTGGACAGTCCTGCCGAGAACGGACACGACCTGCTCACCACCATCGACATCAACATACAGGACTTTGCCGACCGCACCCTGCGCAGCAAGCTCAAGGAGGAACTTGTCAACGGCGAGATTGGAGTGGTTGTCGTGATGGAGGTCAAGACGGGCGACGTCAAGGCCATCGTCAACCTGACACGCGGTCAGGACGGCGAGTACTACGAGATGAAGAACAATGCTGTGAGCGACCTTTGGGAACCTGGCTCCACCTTCAAGACGGCCAGCATCATGGTGGCCCTCGAGGATGGCAAGATAGACCTCAAGAAGAGTGTGGACTGCGCCCCCGGCATCGTCAACATGCACGGCAGGAAGATGAAGGACCACAACTGGCATCGTGGCGGCTATGGCGTGCTGGAGGTAAAGGACATCCTGGGACAGAGCAGCAATATCGGCGTGAGCAAAATCATCGACGAGGCCTACAGCAGCAATCCCGCAGCCTTTGTGGACGGCCTGTACCGCGAGGGTGTCGGAGTGCCTCTTGACCTCCCCTTCGTGGGTAAGGGCGAGCCTCGTGTACCTAATCCTCGCGACAAGAAACGCTTCTGGAGCAAGCCCGACCTGCCCTGGATGAGCATCGGCTACGTCACGATGCTGCCGCCCATCAGCACCCTCACCTTCTACAATGCCATTGCCAACGGCGGCAAGATGGTGAAGCCGCGTTTCGTCAAGGCCGAGCTCAAGGACGGTATGGTGGTGCGCGAGTTCCCGACGGAGGTCATCAAGGAGCGCATCTGCAAGCCCTCCACGTTGCGCGACATCCAGTACTGCCTGGAGCACGTCGTGAGCGGCGGCTTAGGCAAGAAGGCCGGCAACAAGCTCTTCAAGGTGAGCGGCAAGACCGGCACGGCACAGTTCAGCGAGAACGGTTCCTACGCTGCACACAAGTACATGGTCAGCTTCTGCGGCTACTTCCCCAGCGACGACCCCAAGTACAGCTGCATCGTCTGCATCAAGAAGTACGGCCTGCCTGCTTCCGGCGGCGGTCAGTGCGGTCCCGTCTTCAGCGAGATATCGCAGTACATCATGTCGCGCGACTCGATGCGCAACGCCATTGCAGCCGCCGACACGAACTCCGTCTTTGTTCCCGAAGTGACCCGTGGCAGCAGGAAGCAAGCCGAAGCCATCGTCGAGGGCATGGGACTGACGGACAAGCATCTCGACACAGCGGAAGCCGACTCCCTGCCCCTGAGCCAGGTGTCCGACGTGCTGGGCATGGGCGTGAAGGATGCCGTCTACACCTTGCAGAAGCGCGGTCTGCGCGTCCGCATCAACGGCTGCGGACAGATTACCAAGCAGGACATAGCCCCCGGCACACCTGCCACACAGGGCAAGACCATAACCCTGACAGCCTCGCCAAAGAAACTCTGAAATCTCCGAATACTCTGAAATCTCAAAAATCTCTGAATACTCTGAATACTCTGAAAACTCTGATGACAATGAAACTACAGCAACTCATACAGCCCTGCGCACCGCAACAAGTGGTTGGCAGCATTGACAAGGAAGTGACGGGCATCGAGATAGACAGCCGCCGGATTCAGCCAGGCGCAGTCTTCGTGGCGATGCGCGGCACACAGGTGGACGGTCATGCCTACATCGGCAAGGCCATCGAACTGGGAGCCACGGCGGTGGTGTGCGAAACGCTTCCCGAAGCGACCGACACCTCTGTCACCTATCTCGTCTATCCCAACACGGAGGAAGTGGTGGGCCCACTGGCAACGCACTTCTTCGGCGACCCCACCCGGCGCATGCACCTCATCGGTGTGACAGGCACCAACGGCAAGACGACCATCGCCACCGTGCTCTACAATATCTTCCGCCAGCTGGGCTACAAGTGCGGTCTGTGCAGCACCGTCTGCAACTACATCGACGGCGAGCCCGTGCCTACCGAGGTGACGACGCCCGACCCCATCACCCTGAACCGTCTGCTGGGCCGTATGGCCGACGAGGGCTGTGCCTACGCCTTCATGGAGGTGAGCAGCCATAGCGTGAGCCAGAAGCGCATCGGCGGACTGGTCTTCAGTGGCGGCATCTTCACGAACCTCACCCGCGACCATCTCGACTACCACGGCACGTTCGAGAACTACCGCGATGCCAAGAAGGGTTTCTTCGACGCTCTGCCTGCCGACGCCTTCGCCATCATCAATGCCGACGACCGCAACGGCATGGTCATGGTGCAGAACTGCCGGGCACAGGTCAAGACCTATTCGCTCCACTCCGCCGCCGACTTCAAGGCCCGCATCATGGAGGAGAGCTTCGAGGGCATGGACCTGCTGGTGGACGGACGGGAAGTGAGCGTGCAGTTCGTGGGCCGCTTCAACGTCAGCAACCTGCTTGCCGTCTACGGAGCGACGGTGATGCTGGGCGTCGAGCCGCAGCAGGCCCTCGTGCTGCTCAGTGCGCAGAAGCCCGTCAACGGCCGCTTCGAAGCCATCCGCTCGCGGGAAGGCGTGACGGCCATCGTCGACTATGCCCACACGCCCGATGCCCTGGTCAATGTGCTCACCACCATCAACGAGGTATTGCAGGGCCGCGGCAAGTGCTGGACGGTGTGCGGCGCCGGTGGCAACCGCGACAGGGGGAAGCGTCCCCTCATGGCTCAGGAGGCTGTGAAGAACAGCGACCGCGTCATCATCACGAGCGACAATCCCCGCAACGAGGACCCGCAGGCCATCATCGACGACATGCTGGCCGGTCTCGACGCAGAGCAGCGCCGCAGCATCATCAGCATCGTGGACCGCAGGGAAGCCATCCGCACAGCCTGCACCATGGCGCAGCCGGGCGACGTCATCCTCGTGGCAGGCAAGGGTCACGAGGACTACCAGATTATCCAAGGCGTGAAGCATCACTTCGACGACCACGAAGTCATCCGCGAAGCGTTTGGGATAGACTGACGCCCCGTGCGGCTCCGGGGGAAACGGCACGCGCTTATCTCGGAAGCGCCTCGTGCTTATTTCGGAAGCGCCTAGCGCTTATTCCAGAAGCGCACGCCGCTATTCCAGGCATCGCCTGCCGATAAGGGAGACTTGAAACAAAGAACGACAAGACACAGTTAAACAATATATAGGAAATGCTATACTACCTGTTCAGATATTTAGGACAGTACGGAGTGTCGGGAGCCAACCTGTGGCACTACATCTCCTTCCGCGCAGTGCTCACCCTGGTGCTGAGCCTGCTCATCTCTATGTGGTTCGGCCAGTACTTCATCAAGTGGATGAAGGCCCACAACGGCAGCGAAGCCCAGCGCGACCCGTCCATCGACCCCTTCGGGGTGGACAAGGTCGGTGTGCCCACCATGGGCGGTGTCATCATCATCATTGCCACCCTCGTGCCCTGCCTGCTGCTGGGACGTCTGCGCAACATCTACATGCTCATGATGCTCTTCACCACGGTCTGGCTCGGCGCTCTCGGCTTTGCCGACGACTACATCAAGCTGCGCATCTCGAAGGACGGTCTGCGCCCCATCTACAAGCTCATCGGTCAGGCTTTGCTCGGTCTGGTCATCGGTCTGACGCTGTGGATGAGTCCCGACGCCGTCATCAGCGAGAACATTGAAGTCAAGCGTCAGGGCATGGAACAGGTTGTGACGCATCGCAGCGAGAAGGTCAAGAGCACCATCACCACCATTCCCTTCGTCAAGAACAACAACCTCAACTATGCCGACATCTTCCGCTTCCTGGGCAAATACCGTACGGCAGCCGGATGGATTTTCTTCGTCATCGTCACCACATTCATCGTCATGGCGGTGAGCAACGGCTCGAACCTGAACGACGGCATGGACGGCATGTGTGCCGGCAACGCGGCGATTATGTGCATAGCGCTCGGCATCCTGGCCTACGTGAGCAGTCACGTCCACATGGCCGCCTACCTCAACATTATGCACATCCCCGGCTCGGAGGAACTCGTCATCTTCATCTGTGCCTTCATCGGCGCGCTCATTGGCTTCCTCTGGTACAATGCCTATCCGGCACAAGTGTTCATGGGCGACACCGGCAGCCTGGCCATCGGCGGCATCATCGGCGTCACGGCCATCATCATACACAAGGAGCTGCTCCTGCCGCTGCTCTGCTTCGTCTTCTTCATGGAGAGCATCAGCGTGCTGGCCCAAACCAATTATGCAAAGAAAGGCAACCGCCGCGGAGAGAAGTGGCGCGTCATCAAGCGTGCGCCGCTCCACGACACCTTCCGCGTAAAGCCCGGACAGTTGCCCTCGGACTTCAAGGTGCTCATCAACTGGCCCAAGGGCTGTTGGCTGGAGTCGAAGATAACCGTCCGCTTCTGGATAGTGACCATCATCATGGCGGCCCTCGCCATCGTAACGTTGAAGATAAGATAAAAGACCCACCCCGACCCTCCCTTAAAGGGAGGGAGTTCTCCCCCTTTAAGGGGGAGTTAGAGAGGGTCTGGAAATATGGTAAATGAAGAAATGAAAAGGTTAGTGATACTTGGAGCCGCTGAGAGCGGCGTAGGAGCCGCAGCGCTGGCAAAAGTGAAAGGCTTCGATGTCTTCGTCAGCGACATGGGTCAGATAAAGCAGAACTACAAGGAGTTGCTCCGCCAGTACGACGTGCCCTGGGAGGAAGGACATCACACCGAGGAGCTTATCCTCAATGCCGTCGAGGTGGTGAAGAGCCCCGGCATCCCCGAGGACGCTCCCATGGTGCGCAAGGTACGCGACGCAGGCATCCCCATCATCAGCGAGATAGAGTTTGCCGGACGCTACACCGATGCCAAGATGATATGCATCACCGGCTCCAACGGCAAGACCACAACCACCAGTCTCATCTACCACATCTTCCAGGCCGCAGGCTACAATGTCGGACTGGCCGGCAACATCGGGCGCAGCCTGGCCCTGCAGATAGCCGAGGGCAAGACCTACGACTACTACGTCATCGAGCTCAGCAGCTTCCAGCTCGACAACATGTACGACTTCCGTGCCAACATCGCCGTGCTGCTCAACATCACGCCCGACCACCTGGACCGCTACGAAGGTTCCATGCAGAAGTACACCGATGCCAAGATGCGCATCGTGCAGAACCAGACGGAGGAAGATGCCTTCATCTACTGGAACGACGACCCCATCATCAGCCGCGAGCTCAAGAAGTACGGCATCAAGGCGAAGAAGTGCCCCTTCAGCATCGTCAGCAAGGCGGGCATGATAGGCTACATCGCCGACGGACAGTACGTCCTCGAGTACCCCACACCCTTCAACATGGAGCAGGAAAGCCTGAGCCTGCGCGGCAAGCACAACATGTACAACAGTCTGGCAGCCGGCATTGCGGCCCACCTCAGCGGCATCGCCGACGAGACGCTGCGGCAGAGCCTCAGTGACTTCGAAGGCGTGGAGCATCGCCTGCAGAAGGTGGCCCGCGTAGGCGGTGTGCAGTACATCAACGACTCAAAGGCCACCAACATCGACGCCTGCTGGTATGCCCTCGAAAGCATGACCACCCCCACCATCCTCATCATCGGAGGCAAGGACAAGGGCAACGACTACAACGCCATCAAGGACCTGGTGCAGAAGAAGTGTGCCGGCCTCGTCTACCTCGGTGCCGACAACACGAAGTTGCACAATTTCTTCGATGGAATGGGCATTCCTGTAGCCGACACCCACAACATGAAGGACTGCGTAGAGGCTTGCAGCCGCATGGCAAAGCCCGGCTACACCGTCCTGCTCAGCCCCTGCTGTGCCAGCTTCGACCTCTTCAAGAACATGGAGGACCGCGGCGAACAGTTCTGCGAACAAGTAAATAATCTCTAGTTACTCTAGATGTTCTAGAATCTCTAGATATCCTAGAAACCCTAGATGTTCTAGTAAAAATAAATAGAAAGTCCTATGAAATTAGATAATCTGAAGAACAAGAGCCTGATCCATGGCGATCTGGGTATTTGGGCGGTGTTCATCATCCTGTGCACCATCTCGCTCATCGAGGTCTATAGTGCCAGTTCGCGCATGACCTTTGCCACAGGTGCCTATTGGGACCCCATCATGCAGCACGCCTCGTTCATGCTGATGGGTATCTTCATCGCTTGGCTGGTGCACTTCATCCCCTGCAACTACTTCAAGCTGCTGTGCACCATCGGCATGTTTGTGTCAATCTTGCTGCTCATCGCGGTGCTGGCCATCGGAGAGAAGACAAACGATGCCGGTCGCTGGATACAGATTGGCTTCATTCGCTTTCAGCCCAGCGAGATAGCCAAGCTGAGCCTTGTAGGCTTCAGTTGCTTCATCCTCTCTTCGTTGCGCGACGAGAAAGGGGCCAGCATGACTGCCTTGAAGATAGTGGCACTTGCAGCCTTCATCACCATTTTGCTCATCTTCACCGAGAATGCCTCCACAGCCCTCATCATTATCCTCGTCATGCTTGGCATCTGCTTCTATGCACAGATTCGCAAGAAAATACTTATCGGCGCAATTCTGCTGGGTACGATTGGCATTGGCAGCGCGATTGCCATTGCCTATTCCATACCGGAGGCGACGCTTGTCAAGATGCAGCAGTCGGACTTCAAACCCCTGCACCGCGTGCCGACATGGGTACACCGCATAACCGACAAAGAGGATCGTCCGGAAGACCCTCGGAAGTACAAGCCGCAGGACAATCCGCAGAAGGCATACGCCAAGGTAGCCATCGCCACGAGCAACGTCTTCGGACGCGGGCCGGGCAACAGCCGTCAGCGCGACTTCATCCCGCAGGCCTTCTCCGACTTCATCTATGCCATCATCATCGAAGAGCTTGGCATCATCGGAGCCGTGCTGGTGCTCTGCCTCTACCTGGTGCTCATGTACCGCTCCATGTGTATTGCACAGAAGTGCAAGGCACTCTTCCCATCCTATCTCGTCATGGGACTGTCACTGATGATAGTGGTGCAGGCCATGATGAACATGGCGGTGGCAGTAGGGGCCTTCCCCGTCACCGGTCAGCCTTTGCCGCTCGTCAGCCGAGGCGGAACGAGTCTCTTCATCACCTGTACCTATATAGGTATGATACTGAGCGTGAGCCATACCGCAAAGCGCAAACCGGAGTTTGAGGTTAAAGAATAACGATATAACGGCATAACGTTATAACGAATGAAGATAATTTGGAAAAGAACATGAACGAACTAAGAGTCATAATAAGTGGTGGCGGCACGGGAGGCCACATCTTCCCTGCCATAAGCATTGCAGGTGCTCTGCGTGAGATACAGCCCGACGTGAAGATACTTTTCGTGGGTGCTGAGGGCAGGATGGAGATGCAGCGTGTGCCGGCTGCCGGCTACGAGATAGTAGGCCTGCCCGTGCGCGGACTGCTCCGCCCTCTGTGGAGGCTGGGCAACATCAGCATCCTGAGGGACTATCTGCGCAGCAAGCGCATGGTGAAGCAGACACTGCGCGACTTCCAGCCCCATGTGGCGGTAGGCGTGGGCGGCTATGCCAGTTCGGCCACCTTGGGCGCAGCCTACGAGATGGGCATCCCTTGCCTCATACAGGAGCAAAACAGCTATGCCGGCCTGACCAACAAGACGCTGGCTCGAAAGGCAAGCAAGATATGTGTGGCCTACGAAGGCATGGAACGCTTCTTCCCCAAGGACCGTATCCTGCTCACCGGCAACCCCGTGCGACAGAACCTGCAGAATGAGTCCCTGACACGCGAGGAGTGTGCCGCAGCCTTCGGACTCAATCCGTCGAAGCCCACCATCCTGCTCATCGGCGGCAGCCTGGGAGCACGCACCCTGAACGAGAGCGTCATACGCAACCTCTCGCGCATCGCCGCATCGCCTGCACAGTTCATCTGGCAGACGGGCAGTTACTACAAGAAGGAGATTGAGCAGCTGATTGACGTGAAGGGAAAGCCCGGCAATCTGGTCGTTACCGACTTCATCAGCCGCATGGACCAGGCTTATTGCTTGGCCGACCTCGTCATCAGTCGTGCCGGTGCCGGAAGCATCAGCGAACTGTGCCTGCTGGGTAAGCCTTGCATCCTGGTGCCCAGTCCCAATGTGGCTGAGGACCATCAGACGAAGAATGCCCTTGCCCTCGTAAATCGCGAGGCAGCCCTGCTCGTTCGCGATGCAGAGGCTCCCGAGAAGCTCATCCCGCTTGCCCTGGAGACCGTCGCCGATACCGACAAGCTCCGGCAGCTCAGCCAGAACATATCGGCGATGGCATTGCGCGACTCGGCCCGCATCATTGCCGAGGAGGTCATCAAGCTTGCGCAAGGAGCCAAAGAATGAAACAGATGTCGAAACATCGAAACATCGAAATGTCGAAATAACGAGACATCGAAATATCGAAATAACGTAATAACGGTATAACGAAAAAAAGAAAGGATGAACATAAAGTCAGTATATTTTGTTGGCATCGGTGGCATCGGCATGAGTGCCATTGCCCGCTATTTCCTTCACTGTGGCGCTAACGTATGTGGCTACGACCGCACGCCGAGCGACCTGACCCGGCAGCTTGAGAAGGAAGGAGCTCAGGTCCACTACGAAGACAATGTGGACCTCATCCCCGATTGCTGTCGCGACAAGGAGAGCACGCTCGTCGTCTACACACCGGCCATCCCTGCGGAGCACACCGAGCTGAACTTCTTCCGCGAGCACGGCTTCGAGGTGCAGAAGCGTGCCCAGGTGCTCGGCACGCTGACGCGCAGCCTCAAGGGGCTCTGTGTGGCGGGAACTCATGGCAAGACGACCACATCGAGCATGGCGGCACATATGCTTCACCAGAGCCATGTGGACTGCAATGCCTTCCTGGGCGGCATCACCAAGAACTACGGCACCAACTATATACTGAGCCGCACGAGTCCCTTCGTCGTTATCGAGGCCGATGAGTTCGACCGTTCCTTCCATCACCTTACGCCCTTTGCCAGTGTCATCACGGCCACCGATGCCGACCATCTCGACATCTACGGCACCGAAGAAGCCTATCTGGAAAGCTTCCGCAAGTACAGCAGTCTGATTCTGCCCGGTGGCTACCTCGTCATGCATACTGGGCTGAAGATGCAAGCCGACGTGCAGGAGGGTGTAACCGTCTATACCTACAGCCGCGAGGCAGGCGACTTCCATGCTCAGAATGTCCGCATCGGCGACGGGCGCATCATCTTCGACCTCGTTTCGCCCCTTGGGGACATTGCAGACATTGAGCTTGGCGTGCCGGTAACGGTCAACATAGAGAACGGCATTGCGGCTATGGCACTGGCTCAGATAGCTGGGTGCACACCTGCCGAGATACGTGCAGGCATGCTCTCCTATGCCGGTGTGGAGCGTCGCTTCGACTTCCACATACGCACGCCCCGCATGGCCTACCTCAGCGACTATGCCCATCATCCGGAAGAGATACGCCGCAGTTTGGAGAGCCTTCGCGAACTCTATCGCGGACGCCGCATCAAGGCTATCTTCCAGCCACACCTCTACACCCGCACTCGCGACTTCTACCGTGAGTTTGCCGATGCCCTTTCCCTGCTCGACGATGTCTGCATCATGGACATCTATCCTGCTCGCGAGGCACCTATTCCTGGTGTGACCAGCGCCCTCATCTACGACAATCTCCGCCCGGGCATCCGCCGGCAGATGTGCAGCAAGGCCGACATCCTCGACGTGGTGCGTCAGGGCGGCTTCGACGTGCTTGTCACGCTCGGTGCGGGCGACATTGAAGACTTTGCTCCACAGATAACAGAAATTCTACAACCATTATCATGAAGACAGCGTTTAAGATATTCCTTCTCCTGGCGGTAGCGGTATACCTTGTGATTGCCGTCTGGAAGTTCAGTGCTCAGGCAGAGAACAGGATTTGCGAGGGCGTCAGCATCGAGATTCCCGACAGCATCCCCAGCGAATTTGTCACCGAGGACTACATCCTCTCCATCCTGTCGCGCAACCAAATCTCGCCCGAAGGGATGAAGATAAGTGCCATCAACCTGGAGCAGATAGAGGGACTGATGCTCGACGATTCGCACATCGAGCGTGCCTCCTGCTACTACACGGCATCCGGCAAACTCTGCATCCGCGTCGTGCCGCAGCAGCCCGTGCTGCATGTCATCAGTCAGAAGGGCGAGGACTATTATCTGTCCAGCAATGGTCTGACCATGTCGACCTCCAGCTTCAACGTGGACTTGTGCGTGGCTACAGGCAATGTGACGAAGAAGTTCGTCTCGGAGCATCTGTTGGACCTGGCATGCTACATCCACGACGATGCCTTCTGGAGCGAACAGATAGAGCAGATACACGTCGTCAGCCCCGAGCAGATAGAACTCTATCCGCGTGTGGGACAGCATGTCATCGAGCTGGGTAGTGTCGATGACTTCCGCGAGAAGCTCGACCGCCTGCGCATCTTCTACCGCGAGGGATTGGAGTGTGTGGGCTGGAACAAATACCGTACCATCAGCCTGGCCTACGACGGGCAGGTGGTTTGCACCAAAGTCAATAATCAAAAAAATAAATAGTATGGGAGCAGAAAAGGACATCATCATTGCAGTAGAGCTGGCATCGACAGCTATACGCGCCATTGCAGGCAAGAGGGAACCCGACGGCAGCATGCAGGTACTGGCATTTGCTCAGGAAGAATCCTCCAACACCATTCGCAAAGGCATCATCGACAACATCGACAAGACGACGCAGGCCTTGACGCGTGTCACCGGCATGCTGGGCGAGAAGCTGGGCGTTCGCGTCAAGAGTATCTACATCGGTCTGGGCGGACAGTCGCTGCGCTCGGTGCACAACCGCGTGCTGCTGCAGTTCGACGGGCGCGAGCTCATCTCGCACAAGACCATCGACAAGATGCACGACACGAACAGCGGCGTGGTCTATCCCAATGCTGAAATCAAGGAGGTCGTGCCGCAGGAGTACACGATGGGCAGCCGCAGCATCGTGGACCCCGTGGGCATGCAGGCCGAGATGCTCGAGGCCAACTACATCAATATCATAGCCCGCTCCATGCTCGAGGAGAACATCCGCAAGTGCGTCAATGCCGCTGGCCTTGAGGTGGAGGAAGTGCTCATCTCGCCCATCTGTCTGGCTAATGCCATGCTTTCGCTCAGCGAGAAGCGTACAGGCTGTGCATTGGTCGACATCGGAGCCGACACGACCACAGTGTCCGTCTACATGAACAACATCCTGCGCCATCTTTGTGTCATACCGCTGGGCGGCTCTAATGTGACGAGCGACATCACCAGTCTCAAGGTGGAGGCTGAGGAAGCCGAGGCACTGAAGAAGAAGTACGGCACAGCCTATCGCTCCGACAGCGAGGACAAGACGGGAGAGAAGGTCAAGCTGAGCTTCGATCGTACAGAGGACGAGGAGAAGATTCAGGAAATCGTGGAAGCCCGCTACGAGGAGATTATCGCCAACGTGAACCATCACATTGCGCCCTTCAAGGAGAACCTTCCTTCGGGCATCCTCATCACGGGCGGCGGAGCACGCATCCCCGACCTTACCATCGCTTTCTCCAAGCACTCCGGTTCGTCGGACCTTAACGTGCGTCTGGCAAAGGGTTTGCCACAGAACGTGAACATCTCCTACGGCGTCCAGGTGGGCGATCCTGACCGCCTTTACACACTCTATGCCTTGCTGCTGGCAGGACACGAGAATTGCGTGGGCGAGCTGTCCGAGAGTCCTGTGCAGAAGACCTTCGACTTCGAGAAGAAGGAAGAGCCGGAACCCGAGATTCCTGAAACGACAGAGGAGCCTGAAAAGCAGGACGAGCCCGAGAAGCCGAAGAAACCCTCTGCCTTCGGACGCATCTGGAAGACTTTCGAGAAGATGCTTTCCGACGATACAGAACCCGGCGACGAGAATGAATAACCTACACACTAACAACAAAACGATACAGCTATGGCAGAAGAGAACAACAGACAGCCTATGGGCGGCATTAACTTCAATATCCCCCAGAAAGAGAGTCCCTGCATCATCAAGGTGGTTGGTGTAGGCGGCGGTGGCGGCAACGCCATCAATCACATGTACCGCGAAGGCATACACGAAGTGACCTACGTGGTGTGCAACACGGATAAGAAAGCACTCGACGACTCGCCGGTCCCCAACCACTTGCAGCTGGGCAAGGACGGCTTGGGCGCAGGTAATAATCCGATAGTGGGCAAGCAACGCGCAGAGGAGAGCATCGACGACATACGCGACATGCTCAACGATGGCACTCGCATGGTCTTCATCACCGCTGGCATGGGCGGCGGCACAGGCACTGGTGCGGCTCCCGTCATCGCGCAATGCGCCAAGGATGCCGGCATCCTGACCGTCGGCATCGTCACCATCCCCTTCAAGTTCGAGGGCAACAAGAAGATTAACCAGGCTCTCGACGGCGTGGAGGAGATAGCCAAGCACGTGGATGCTTTGCTCGTCATCAACAACGAGCGTCTGCGCGAGATTTATCCCGAGCTCACCGTCATCAATGCCTTTGCCAAGGCCGACGACACGCTGAGCATCGCTGCTAAGAGTATTGCCGAGATTATCACCATGCACGGCACCATCAATTTGGACTTCCAGGATGTCACGACGGTCCTCAAGGACGGCGGCGTCGCCATTATGAGCACCGGATACGGCGAGGGCGAGAATCGCGTCTCGAAGGCCATTCAGGAGGCTCTGAACAGTCCGTTGCTCAACAACAACGACATCTTCAACTCCCGTAAGGTGCTGCTCAACATCAACTTCTGCAGTGATAGCGAGACGGGCAACCTGATGATGGAGGAGATGAACGAGGTGAACGACTTCATGAGCCGCTTCCGCAAGGATGTGGAGACGAAGTGGGGCCTGGCCACCGACAGCTCGCTTGGCGACAAGGTGAAGATTACGTTGCTGGCCACAGGCTTCGGCTTGCAGAACGTGCCGGGTGTGCAGGGCATCGTGGAGCAGAAGGAACAGGAGAAGAGTGCCACCGACAGGGAGCGGGAGGAATACAACGAGGATCGTGCCGGCATCTACTACGGCCCGTCCAACGGTTCGCCGGTTCGCCGTCGCCGTCACAACACGTATATCTTTACCGATGAAGACCTCGACAACGACGACATCATCTCGATGGTCGATGCCCGTCCGACCTACAACCGTACGAAGGACGAGATAAACAAGATAAAGGAGAAGAGTTGTCCTACACAGGAAACCGATACGCCGACGATGGGCGTTGCCTTTAATCTCTGATTTAAGCCAGCACTTCCCTCAATACCGCCAGCGAGCGCAGCTCACGAAATTCTGGCACATGCAACTTGTAGTAGAGTGTCAGGATGTCGAGCATGCGGCCTCGCTGTTGTCGGTTGAGGCGGAACTTGTGCATGTTGCGTAGGTTCATGCGTAGCAGCTTGGGCAGAGCCGCCGCTTCCTCTCCCGTGATGTAGAATCCATGCAGAGGTGCTGTGTCGGTAGCCACGCTGTCGCGCAGGTCGAAGTAGTCGGGGTGGGCGTGAGCATCCAGGTTGGGACGGAACCCCAGATAGTGTGTCAGACAGATGAGGAAGGCTATGTGGAAGTTGGCAACGCCTTCGTTCGTGGCATCGAACCACTGCAGACTATATAATATATAATGGTATAGGTCCTCGTTCTGCACTTCGCTGTGCAAGGCATAGTGCAGGAATTCGGAGAGGAACAGGGCCACCGTCTCCTTCATGGGGTCGTATGGCAGACTGGTGTAGATGTGTGCGATGTGCAGCTCCTTGATTTTATGCAACGCACGTGTCGGCTGGTAGTCATACACCAGTTCCACCACGTTGAGCGGCCGCAGCAAGGTGGTTTGTATGCCGCCCTTGCGTTTGCCGCGACGGTCGTGCACCAGAAACGGCAGACTGCCGCGTGCCAGCGTGAAGATGTCCACGATGGCGCTGTCGTCGTTGAAACGGTTATAGTGCAATACGATGCCGTGCGTTGTCTCCGTCATTGGAGTTAAGAGTTAAGAGTTAAGAGTTAAGAGTTAAGAGTTAAGGAAGGTATTTCCTACTTACATATTCTACAAAGATACTAAAAATATGGCCACAAAGTAAGCAAAAAGAAGGAAAATGCGCCTTGAAGAGCATTTTTCCTTGAAATTATTTTGCCAGTCTCAGAAAAAGCTGTAACTTTGCACCCGCAATTGAGCCTACCTGCTCAAAAAGCACCGCACGAAGTGCAAGGGTAAGGTCCCTTCGTCTATCGGTTAGGACGAGAGATTTTCATTCTCTAAAGAGGAGTTCGACTCTCCTAGGGACTACGAGTAAGAAAATAAGAAAATAATAAAATAAGATGGCAAATCACAAATCATCATTAAAGCGCATCCGTCAGGAGGAGAAGAGAAGACTCCACAATAGGTACTACGCAAAGACCATGCGTAATGCGGTGCGCAAGCTTCGTGCTACGACCGACAAGGCCGCCGCAACAGAGATGTATCCCAGTGTTCAGAAGGCACTTGATAAACTTGCAAAGGTTAACGTTATCCACAAGAACAAGGCAGCTAACCTGAAGTCCAAGCTGGCAAAGTACATCAAGAAGCTCGGCTAATTAAAGCCGATTATCTTTCGTCATAACGAGAAAAAGG
This sequence comes from uncultured Bacteroidales bacterium, assembly GCA_902799985.1. Classification (GTDB taxonomy): domain Bacteria; phylum Bacteroidota; class Bacteroidia; order Bacteroidales; family Bacteroidaceae; genus Physcousia. Next base: position 24,785 of record CADCCR010000017.1, read on the forward strand.
CAGTTCCACAAGGAGCTGCCTTTTTTCTTTTCTGTGGGCTGAGGCTTATAGACTTTCTAGATCTTCTAGGAATTCTTAGATTCTCTAGGATTTCCTAGAAGATCTAGAATTTCCTAGAATCTCTAGATTATCTAGTCCTCCCCCTCTCCTCGGAGAGGGGGTAGGGGGGTGAGGCTTTGTGAGCCTATGCGTCGATATTTGCGAAGGTGGCGTTCTTCTCGATGAATTCTCTGCGGGGGCCGACGTCCTCGCCCATGAGCATGGAGAAGACATAGTCGGCGGCTGCGGCGTCCTCGATGGTCACCTGCTTCAGGCGGCGCTGTTCGGGGTCCATCGTGGTTTCCCACAGTTGTTTGGGGTTCATTTCGCCCAGACCTTTGTAGCGCTGTGTGTGCAGCCTTGTGTCGTCGGCATCGCCGTCGCAGTAGGTTTGTATGAAGCGGATGCGGGCGTCCTCGTCGTAGCAGTATTCCTCCACCTTGCCGTAGGAACAGCGATAGAGTGGGGGTGTGGCGATGTAGAGGCGTCCGTCCTTGATGAGCTGCGGCATATAGCGGAAGAAGAGCGTCATGAGGAGCGTGTCGATGTGCGAGCCATCGACGTCGGCATCGGTCATGATGATGGTCTTGTAGTAGCGCAGCTTGTCGTAGTTTGCCTCTTTGTAGTCGTCGGGGTTGAGGCCGAACTTCACACCCAGGGCCTGGATGATGTTGTTCACCTCTTCGTGCTCGAAAGCCTTGTTCCACATCACGCGTTCCACATTGAATATCTTGCCTCGGATGGGCAGGATAGCCTGGAAGTGACGGTTGCGTCCCTGCTTAGCGGAGCCGCCTGCCGAGTCACCCTCGACGATGAACAGTTCAGCGTTTGCCGGATCTTTGTCGGAGCAGTCAGCCAGTTTGCCGGGCAGTCCGCCGCCGCTCATGGGGCTCTTGCGCTGCACGTTCTCGCGAGCCTTGCGGGCTGCCACACGAGCCTGAGCTGCCAGCAGCACCTTGTCCACGATGAGCTTGGCTTCGCGCGGGTGTTCCTCAAGATAGTTCGTCAGGGCCTCGCCCACGGCCTGCTGTACGGCGCCAGCCACTTCGCTGTTGCCCAGCTTGGTCTTTGTCTGACCCTCGAACTGCGGCTCAGCCACCTTGATGGAGATGACTGCTGTGAGGCCTTCGCGGAAGTCCTCGCCGCTTATCTCCACGCTGTTCTTGGCGAGCTTCTCCAGCTCCTTATCGAACTTCTCCTCGGCGTACTTCTTCAGGACGCGTGTCAGCGCCATACGGAAGCCTTGGAGGTGCGTGCCGCCCTCTATGGTGTTGATGTTGTTCACGTAGGAGTGCAGGTTCTCCGTGTAGGCCGTGTTGTACATGATGGCCACCTCGATGGGTGTGCCTTGCTTCTCGGTGTTGAGGTAGATGACGTCGTCGAAGAGGTGTGTGCGACTGCTGTCGATGTAGCGCACGAAGTCGCGCAGTCCGCCTTCGCTGTAGAAGCGTTCGGACTTCGTGTTGCCCTCTTCGTCGGGGCGCAGGTCGGTCAGGGTGATGGTGATGCCTGCGTTCAGGTAGGCCAGCTCGCGCATGCGGTTGGCCAGGATGTCGTATTTATAGGTAGTGGTGGTGAAAATGGTCTTGTCGGGCCAGAACTGCTGGCGTGTGCCGCGCAGCTCGGTGGTGCCGATGACCTCCACACCCGTCACAGGTTTGCCGATGCTGTACTCCTGCTGGTATATCTTGCCATTGCGGAATACTTGGCTCACCATCTTCGTCGAAAGGGCGTTGACGCAGCTGACGCCTACGCCGTGCAGACCGCCGCTGACCTTGTACGAGCCTTTGTCGAACTTACCGCCGGCATGCAGCACGGTCATCACGACCTCCAGGGCGCTCTTGTGCTCCTTCTCGTGCATGTCGACGGGGATGCCTCGACCGTTGTCCTGCACGGTGATGCTGTTGTCCTCGTTGATGGTTACTTCGATGTGTGTGCAGTAGCCTGCCAGGGCTTCGTCGATGGAGTTGTCCACCGTCTCGTAGACGAGGTGATGCAGTCCCTTCTCGCTGATGTCGCCGATGTACATGGCTGGGCGTTTCCGCACTGCCTCCAGTCCTTCCAACACTTGGATATTGGAGGCACTATATTCCTGTGGCTTCTTTTCGGTTTCTTCCATGGAAATGATTTGTTTTTCTTTTCTTTTATTCGCCTACAAAGTTACAACAATTATTCCACATAAACAAGCAAAACGGGAATTAATTTGCTGACCTGCCGAGGGAAGTGGCCTTTTAAGGCCAAACACTCTGTTTTCGTCTTCCTCCAGGCTTAGATTTGGAAATAGTTTAGAGTCAGTGGTCGCTTCGCGAAGTGAAAAGTGAATAGTGAAAAGTGAAAAATCAGAGTTACTTAAATTCGTTTGAATGTCACACAGAAAGCACAGAAATTTTATTTTTAAAG
>CADCCR010000018.1:0-21874 GCA_902799985.1 uncultured Bacteroidales bacterium
GACGCTCTCGTAGGCATCGCACTCATCCTCACCTATCTCGCCAAGAAGGGCATGAAGACGAGCGAACTGCGTGCCACCTATCCTCCCTACTTCATTGCCAAGAACCGCATCGACCTTACTCCCGAGACAGACGTGGATGCCATCCTCGCCAAGGTCAAGGAGATGTATTCCAACGAAGAAGTCAACGACATCGACGGCGTAAAGCTAGACTTCCCCGACAAGTGGGTACACCTGCGCAAGTCGAACACCGAGCCCATCATCCGCGTCTACAGCGAGGCCAGCACCATGGAAGCTGCCGACGCCATCGGCAAGGAGATAATGGACGTGGTATATAGCATGGTATAAACTTAAAGGTTCTAAGGTTATGAGGTCGCTTCGCTTTCAGGTCGTAAGGTGAAGTTACCTCATAACCTAACAACCAAACAACCTCATAATCATACATCCTCAAAACCAAACAACCTCATAACCTTATAACCTAATAACCTAATAACTATGTTAACACAAATCATCAACGGCAAAATCCTCACCCCGCAGGGATGGCTCAAGAACGGCAGCGTCATCCTGCGCGACAACAAGATATTGGAAGTAACGAACTGCGACCTGGCCGTCATCGGCGCAGACCTCATCGATGCGAAAGGCATGTGCGTAGTGCCCGGCTTCATCGACATGCATGTGCATGGCGGCGGCGGAAGAGACTTCCAGGAAGGCACACCCGAAGCCTTCAAGACTGCTGTGGAAGCTCATGCCAAGCACGGCACAACCAGCATCTTCCCGACCCTGAGCAGCAGCACGGTGCCCATGATTGAGAAAGCTGTGCAGACCTGCACCAAGCTGATGCAGGAAAAGGATTCGCCCATCCTCGGCCTTCACCTCGAAGGACACTACCTCAGCCCCACAAAAGCCGGAGCACAGCAGCCAGGATGGATAAAGAACCCTGACCCCAACGAGTACATTCCCATCGTGGAGCACTCTGAATGCCTGACACGCTGGGATGCAGCTCCCGAGCTTCCCGGCGCCCTGCAGTTCGGCAGATACTGCGCAGAGAAGGGCATCCTGCCAAGCATAGCACACACCAACGCCGAGTACGACGACGTGAAGGCTGCCTTCGAAGCCGGCTTCACACACGTCACACACTTCTACAACGCCATGCCTGGCTTCCACAACAAGATGGGCTACAAGTACGAAGGCACAGTGGAGAGCGTCTATCTCATCGATGACATGACCATCGAATGCATCGCCGACGGCATCCACGTTCCACCCACCATTCTCCGCATGGCCTATAAGATAAAAGGCGTAGAACGTATGGCCCTCATCACCGACGCCTTGGCTGTGGCAGCAGCGCCCCCTGATGCAAAAGCCTTCGACGACCGCGTCATCATCGAGGACGGCGTAGCTTGCCGACCGCTCGGCTCTGGCAGGCTCCATCGCCACAACCGACCGCCTTGTACGCACCCTCGTACAGCAGGCCGAGGTGCCCCTGGAGGATGCCGTACGCATGGCAAGCGAAACACCGGCCCACATCATGGGCGTGTTCGGCAGGAAGGGTGCATTGGCACGCGGCAAAGATGCCGACGTCCTCATCCTCGACGACAAGCTCACGGTTCGCTGCGTCTGGCAGATGGGCAAGATAATAGAAAACACCTTGTTCTGAGAAATCAGAATACTCTGAACACTTCGAGAACTCCGACTACTCCGAGAAACGGCATGAACATCATCCGACGACTATGGCAAAAGGCCATAAACAACGAAGCGCTGCGAGAGAAACTGCGCATCATCATCTTCCAGAGCGACACGCCTCTGGGGAAGGCTTTCGATATAGCCTTGCTTTGGTGCATCGTGGCCAGCATCATACTTGTCGTGATAGAAAGCATGCAGTCCATGCCGCCAACGGCAAAGCTTGTCTTCACCGTGCTGGAGTATGTCTTCACGTTCTTCTTCACATTGGAGTACCTATGCCGCCTCTACTGTTCCGACAAGCCTCGCCAATACGCGCTGAGCTTCTTCGGCATCATCGACCTGTTGAGCACACTACCGCTCTACATCGGATGGCTATTCGGCCCCATACGCTACTTCATGGTGATACGCACGTTCCGCCTCATACGCGTGTTCCGTGTGTTCAAGCTCTTCAGCTTCCTGCAAGAGGGCGACCTGCTGATGCGCTCCATCATCATCAGCGCACCGAAGATAGGCGTATTCTTCCTCTTCATGGTCATCTTGGTCATCAGCATGGGCACACTCATGTATATAGTGGAAGGCAACATCCCCGGCACACCGTTCACCGACATCCCGACGAGCATCTACTGGGCTGTCGTCACGATGACGACCGTGGGCTATGGCGACATTGCGCCTGCCACGTTCATGGGGCGAGTGCTTTCTGCAATCGTCATGCTCATGGGCTACACCATCATGGCCGTGCCGACGGGTATCGTGAGTGCACAGATGGTACACGACCACAAGCCGAGCCGCAAGACGAGGACCTGCCCGGAATGCGGCTCTCCCCTACCTCCCGACGCACACTTCTGTCCCTTCTGCGGCTTGAAGCAAGAAGCAAAGAAGGTGGAGGCACCGAAGGCTGCAGGCAACGCCACATTGCCATCGGTCCTGCTTGCGCTGATGCTCTGTTCTTCTCTTGGCAGCATGGCTCAGGACGAACTGCTTTCCGGTACGGTCATCGGCACGAAACTCAGCGTTGACTACTCCACCGGACAGGCCAGCACGACGGTCAACACCGCAGCCAATGCCTTCGACGGCGACCTCTCCACCTGCTTCGCTTCCTACGAGCGCAGCAGGACATGGGTCGGCCTCGACCTGGGAGAGCCGCATGTCATCACCCGTGTCGGTTGGTCGCCTCGCAACGACGGCCTGGGACCGAGACGTATGCTGTTAGCAATCTTCGAGGGAGCAAACAGTCCCGACTTCATGGATGCCGTACCACTTTATATTATAGATAAAGAAGGTACAATCGGTGCGATGAGCTATGCCGACGTCAACGTCTCTCGCGGGTTTCGCTATGTTCGATATGTCGGACCAGCCGATGCGCGATGCAACGTGGCAGAAGTTGCGTTCTATGGTCATGTCGGCGAAGGGGACGACTCTCACTTCTATCAGCTGACAAACCTGCCGACCGTCTCCTTTCACACCGCCGATAACGTAGAGCCTTACGACAAGGTGAACGAGATTACATCCCACTTCACCATCATCTATGCCGACGGCACGATGATACAGGAAGAGAGCGGCACATCGCGCTTGCGCGGCAACGCTTCGATGGCACATCCCAAGAAGCCCTACCGCATCAAGTTCGACGAGTCGCATCGTATCTTCAAGAACTCCGACATGCGCTCGCCGGCCAAGGCCAAGAAGTGGACACTCATCAACAACTACGACGACAAAACCTTGATGCGCAACCTCGTGGCCTTCGAGATAGCACATCGCATGGGTATGAGCTACGTGCCCTGGAGCAAGCCGGTGGATGTCATCGTCAACGGCGAATACCGCGGATGCTACCAGCTCACCGACCAACTGGCTGTCGACAGAAACCGCATCGACATCACCGAGATGATGCCGACAGACACGGAAGGCGAGGCACTGACGGGCGGCTACCTGCTGGAGCTTGACGGCTACGCCAGCCAAGAGGCATCCTGGTTCACAAGCCTGGCAGGCAACCCTATCACCATCAAGAGTCCCGACGACGATGACATCACGACCGAACAGGCAGCGTACATCCGTCAAGAGTTCAACAAGATGGAGACAAGGATTCTCTCCTCAAGCTTCGCCGACCCCATAGTGGGCTTCCGCTCGCGACTTGACGAGAAGAGCCTCCTGCAGTACTTCCTGGCAGAGGAACTCGCTGGCAATCCCGATGCCTTCTGGAGCTGCTACATAACGAAGGAACGGAACGACGACTTGTTCCGCCTCGGACCTGTATGGGACTTCGACAATGCCTTCGACAACGATTACCGCAACTTCCCGACAAACGACCTCGGCGATTTCCTATCCCTGGCCCGGGGCGGTGCCGGCAACTCGAGGGCATTGCTCAAACGGATGTTCTCCGACCCTGTGCTCTGCGACTCGATGGCCGTCATGTGGAACACTGTACGCGAACAGAAAGACGTCACAGCTGAGAGCCTCACGGCATACATCGACTCGACAGCTGCTGAGCTGATGCAGTCGCAACGTCTCAACTTCATGCGCTGGCCTATACTGAACCAGACGATACAGGTCAACCCGCGTGCCGGTGGCTCGTACGAGGTAGAAGTGGGATGGATGAAGGAATACATCGAGACGCGCATTCCTTGGCTCGACAACTTCATCAACAAAAACGATTCCGACGAGGATGAGGTCGTCGAGATTGCCTCCGCAGAAGAGTTGGCAGCCTTTGCTGCTCGCGTCAATGCAGGAAGCACGTCGCTCTCTGCCAAACTGACAGCCGACATAGACTTCACTGCCTACCCATACACCATGATAGGCAGCGGCGGCAGCTACAAAGGCGAGTTCGATGGCGGCGGACACTCCGTGAAGCTGGCCCTGCAACGCAATGCGGACAATGCCGGGCTGTTCTGCTTCCTTTCAGGCTATGTCCACGACCTCACCACGACGGGCAGCATCACGACCTCAGCAAAGTATGCAGGCGGCATTGCTGCACAGACAGAAAATGCTACAATTGAACGGTGTCAAAGCAAGGTGAGCATCAACACATCGGTGAATGGCGACGGCACCCATGGCGGCATCATGGGCATCTCGAATGCAGGCTCAATAGTGCGCGACTGCCTCGTGAACGGCTCCATCCTCGGCAGCCAGACAAACTGCTGTGCAGGTGTCTCCGGATGGGCCAGCGGCACCACCAACATCTCCGGCTGCATCATTACGAGCCGATTCAATGTCAGCACAAGCGGCAGTGACCTGCTGGCACGCAACAGCCAGAACGTCACTTCGTCGCACAACTTCTTCCAAGGCAACTGGAAGGCCGCCAATGACTGCGGCGACGTAACCTTGCTGACGGAAGCACAGGTGACCTACGGCGAGGCTTGCTTCCTGCTCGAAGGCAGACAGCCAGGCAGCACGGTGTGGCGGCAGACACTCGGCAAGGATATCACACCCGTGCCGGATACGAGTCACAGCATAGTCTACAGCTTCTCTCCCCTGCATTGCGACGGCACACCCTACTCTACTCTCGACAGCTTCACCAACGATGCTTCGCACAACAATCAAGACGAGCATCGCTTCCAGGATGGGGTTTGTCAAGTATGCGGATACATCGACACAGAGAACTTGCCACGCGATGAGCGCGGTTATTACATCATTGCATCAGCCAACATGCTGAACATGTTTGCCCAAATGGTAGAGGAAGGACGGTCCGACATCTCCGGCGTGCTGACGGAAGATATTGACTTCACGGCCTACCCCTCAACGATGATAGGAAACGCCAAGACCTTCGACGGCACTTTCGATGGAGCAGGCCACACCATCACCATCGCTCTGAACCGAAATGCTGACTATGCAGGACTGTTCGGACATCTGTCGGGCACGGTGCAGGATCTTATTGTACGCGGCACCATCACCACCGGCAGCAAGTTCGCAGGCATGGTTGCCGATATGCGAGGCGGCTCAATGCTGAGGTGCCAGAGTTACATCGACATCCATGCCACCATCAACGGCGACGGGACACATGGCGGACTGGTTGGTCTCTTCAGCGAAGGTCCCAATTTCGCCGAGCTGCAGGACTGCATCTTTGCCGGCAGCATCAGCGGCGACAACGTGAACAGCTGCGGAGGTCTCGTGGGCTGGGCCTCAACGTTAGGTTTCATCTCGAACTGCCTCATGGCGGGTGACATACATATCAGCTCCGAAGGGGGTGACGTCATCTGCCGCAACAATGGCAATGCCATCCTCACGGATACCTACTATCTGACAGACTGGCACGCCGACATACCGGCTGCTGCTATCAGTACCGATGCCATTGATATGCGAAGCGGTGCTTTGTGCCTCCTGCTCAATGCAGGCAGAACGGACGACAAGGCGGCATGGTTCCAAACGCTTGCCGAAGACCCCTACCCTGTGCCCGACAACAGGCATCTGCCCGTCTGGCTTTACGATGGGGCATACGTCAACGAGAACCCCGACGGCATTGATGAAATTAAAAATGAAAAACTAATAATGAAAGATGAGGGAGCAGTATATGACCTCAACGGCTGGAAAGTGGTGAATGGTAAATGGCTAAATGGTAAATGGAATGGCATTTACATAAAGAATGGAAAGAAGTATGTCAAATAACATCAACGAAAGAGTAGTAAAGCTGCGCGATTATCTGCGGAAGAACGGGCTCGCAGCCTTCATCTTTCCCAGCACCGACCCGCATCAGGGCGAGTACGTGCCCGAACATTGGCAGACGCGCAAGTGGATAAGCGGTTTCGACGGAAGCGCCGGCACAGCGGTCGTCACACTCTCCGACGCGGCTCTTTGGACCGACAGCCGCTACTTCATCGCCGCCGAACAGCAGCTTCAGGGCACGCCATTCTGCCTAATGAAAGACGGATTGCCTGAAACGCCCTCCATCGAAGAGTGGCTCACCAATATAATTCATAATTCACAACCCATAGTTCATAATGAGTCGGGCGAAGCAATGGCCAATGGTCAACGGTCAATGGTCAATGAGCAGACGGTCGGCATCGATGGTTCTGTCTTCACTCCTGCCGAGATTGAGGAGTTGGAAGCTGCTTTGAGCCAGGCTGGCATCAAGCTTCGCACGGACCTCGACCCTGCCGAAGAGCTTTGGACAGACCGCCCGCCCATCCCAAAGAACAAGGTGGAGATTCAGCCTTTGGAGCTCGCCGGCGAGTCGGCCGAAAGCAAGATAGAACGCGTGCGGCAGGCACTGAGAGACCATTCAAAATTCAATTTTCAAAATTCAAAAGCAGACGAGGCGGGTGTAGCCTCAGGCAGCATCCTCATCTCCCAACTGGACGAGATAGCCTGGCTCCTCAACCTTCGCGGCTCCGACGTACATTGCAACCCTGTCTTCGTCAGCTATGTCCTGCTCACACAGAACGACGTGACGCTCTTCATCGACAGCGAAAAGCTCGATGACAACGTTAAGAACTACCTAAATAAAATAGGTGTAAGGGTAAAACCATACGGAGAATTCCAGACCCTCTCTATCTCTCCTTTAAAGGGAGAGGACAAGGCTCAGAAAGCCTCCCCTTTAAGGGGAGGTTTGGTAGGGTCTTTTAAGTCCATCAAGAACCCTGCCGAGATAGCCGGTTTCCGCAGGGCGATGGTGCGCGACGGCGTGGCGATGGTGAAGTTCCTGCATTGGCTGAAGCCTGCTGTGGAAGCCGGAGGACAGACGGAAATCAGCATCGACAAGAAGTTGACGGCTTTGAGGGCGGAACAAGACCTGTACCGGGGATTGTCGTTTGACACGATTGCCGCCTACGGACCGCATGGCGCCATCGTCCACTACGAAGCCACGCCCGAGACGGATGCCGTGCTCGAACCCAAAGGACTGCTGCTGCTCGACAGCGGTGCTCAGTATCAAGACGGTACTACCGACATTACGCGAACCATCGCGCTCGGCCCGTTGACGGACGAGGAACGACTCGACTACACGCTCGTCCTCAAGGGACACATCCGCTTGGCACTCACACGTTTCCCCGACGGCATCAGCGGCACACAGATTGACGCCTTGGCCCGCTATGCCATGTGGCAGCACGGCATCAACTACGGACACGGCACCGGTCACGGCGTCGGCTCGTATCTCTGCGTCCACGAGGGGCCTCATCAGATTCGTCACACATGGAAGCCTGCCCCGCTACATGCAGGCATGACGGTCACCAACGAACCCGGCATCTACCGCCAAGGCAAGCATGGCGTGCGCATTGAGAACACGATGCTCATCGTCGAGGACGGCGAGACAGAGTTCGGCCGCTTCCTGCGTCTCGAACCGCTCACGCTTTGTCCCATCGACCTCACGCCCGTCCTTTGGGACATGATGACGCCGGAAGAGGTGGCGTACCTCGAAGCATATCATAAGAAGGTATATGACGAGCTATCGCCCTACTTGACGGAAGAGGAAAGGAGAAACCTAACAAGCCCCCTCCCCGCTCCCCCTTTGGGGGAGTGCCCCATAACAGAAACTACTAATAATTAAATAAGAACATACCCCTAAACCTGTCTCCTCCCCCAAGGGGGTAGGCTGGGAGGGGGCTTATACTATGGCACTAATCAAGACTCTCAAGGGGATGCCCGCTCCCCGCTTCGGCAAGCACTGCTACTTCAGCGAAGGTGCAGTGATAGTGGGCGACGTAGAGATGGGCGACGACTGCACCGTTTGGTTCAACGCCGTCATTCGCGGCGACGTGCATTTCGTCAAGATAGGCAACCGCACAAACGTTCAGGACAACTCCTGCATCCATACGCTCAACGGCAAGGCGCCTTGCATCCTGGGCGACGACGTGACCATCGGCCATTGCGTCACCCTGCATGGCTGCGAAGTCCGGGACGGCGCACTCGTCGGCATGGGCGCCACGGTGCTCGACCATGCCGTGGTGGGCAAAGGCGCCATCGTAGCAGCGGGAGCACTCGTGCTCAGCAACACACAAATCGGCGACGGCGAGCTGTGGGGCGGCGTGCCTGCCAAGTTCATCAAGAAGGTTGACCCCGAACAGGCGCAAGCCCTGAATAAAACCTACGCGCGCCACTACATCGAGTATAGCGACTGGTTCCGCGAGGCCGACAGCGACCCAAAGAACACGCAGAACGTGACGACAAGCGAAGAATACAGCCCCCTCCCCTAACCCCTCCCCCGAGGAGGAGGGGAATATATAGCAAAACAGGTAAATAGTAAATCTTTAAATAGTAAATATGAAACACCTACTCTCCCTGGCACTGCTGTGCCTGTGCCTCGTGGCTTGCAATACGCAGAAGGAGGCCGAGACGAAGACAAGCACCGTGACGAACCCCATTCCGCTGAAGCTGGGCGACCCCTTCCTGCTGCATGCCAGCGACGGACGCTACTACATGTACGGCACATCGCTGGGCGACGGCTTCGAGGCCTTCGTCAGCGACGACCTCGTCCAGTGGGACTCCTGCGGACAGGTGTATAAAGGCGGCAGCCCCGAGCAATGGAACCTCGACTGCTTCTGGGCACCAGAGGTGTATGAGCGCAACGGCAAGTACTACCTCTTCTTCAGTTCCAACTACCGTGAGAACCCGACAAACGAGGGCGAGAACTTCAAGATAGGCGTGGCTGTCAGCGACTCGCCTGCCGGTCCCTTCACCGACCTCTACAACCGTCCCATCTTCAACCCCGAATACCCCATCATCGATGCCAACGTCTTCTTCGACGACGAGAACGGCAAGTGCTACCTCTACTTCAGCCGCTGCTGCTACAAGCACGCCGTGGAGAGCGAGATAGCCGACAGCTTGCGCGAGGCTGGCAGCTTCCAGGAGATAGAGGAGAGCTGGGTGTATGGCGTGGAACTGAAGCCCGACTTCAGCGGCGTCATTGGCGAGCCTGTGCTCCTGCTTTGCCCGCCCACCAAGCTTGCCGACCGTCAGAGCGAATGGGAGAGCCGCAGCGCCACACACGGCGAAGTGAACCGTCGCTGGACAGAGGGCAGCTACCTCTTCCGCGAAGGCAATACATATTATATAATGTATAGCGCGAACCACTACGGCGGACAGTACTATGCCGTAGGTTATGCTACAGCCGACAACCCGCTCGGTCCTTTCACCAAAGCCGACAATAACCCCGTGCTGCAGGAGAACGTGAGCCGCGGCGGCAGCGTGATGGGCACAGGCCACAACATGGTGCTGACCATGCCCGACGGCAATCGCTACTGCGTCTATCATGGCCGCATGAAGGACAACCCCGACGAGCGCGTCGTGCTTATCGACAAGCTTAACATCGATGAGAAAGGCATCCTCACGGTCGATGGACCGACAACAGCCTCACCCCTGACCCCTCTCCGAGGAGAGGAAAACTAATACAATGAACAATGTGTGTCGATATTCCCCTCTCCTCGGAGAGGGGTTAGGTGTGAGGCTTCTTCTGCTTCTCTTCCTCCTCGTCAGCCTGCAGGCCTTTCCTCTTGGCCGCAAGCTGACAGGTATTGTCATTGGCACTCCTAAAGGCTATGACTACGACAGACATGTTGCCTCCACGACAGTCAACACACGCGACTTTGCCTTCGACGGAGACCTCTCGACCTACTTCGCTGCCTCGACCACCTCAGGCGGCTGGGTTGGCCTCGACTTGGGCAAGTCCTACGTCATCACGAAGATTGGCTTTGCTGCAAGCACACGCAGCAGTGGTTCCTCGAACACAAAGCTCGGCCTCTTCGAGGGAGCCAACCTGCCCGACTTCTCCGATGCATTGCCCCTCCTTATGATTAAGGAGGCAGCCTCTGCAAACAAAGTGACATACGTCGACATTGACGTGTCGCGTTCCTTCCGCTACGTCCGCTACAAGGGTACAGACGGTTCCCGCAGCATGATGGCGGAGCTGGAGTTCTGGGGCGTCTTCTCGGCAGGCTCCGACCGTCAGTTCTATCAGGTGACGAACCTGCCGACGGTGGTCGTACACACCCTCTCGGGCGACGACCCCGTTGACAAAATCAATGAACTGGAGTCGCACATCAGCATCATCTCGGACGACGGCAAGACCATCTTCGTGGAGGACGGCACGTCGCGACTGCGCGGCAACAACTCGATGACGCACCCCAAGAAGCCTTACCGCATCAAGTTCAACGAGAAGCAGCGTCCGCTCGACGCGCCTGCCAAGGCCAAGAAGTGGACGCTCATCAACAACTATGGCGACAAGACCCTGCTGCGCAACTGTCTGGCCTTCGAGATAAGCCGTCGCATGGGTCTTGGCTACACGCCTTGGTGCCGACCGGTGGACGTCATCATGAACGGCGAGTACAAGGGTTGCTATCAGATGTGCGACGCCATCGACATACGCAAGCACCGCGTGGACATCTACGAGATGGACAGCACCTGCACGGAAGGCGACCTGCTGACGGGCGGCTACCTCATCGAGATTGACGCCTATGCCTCGAAGGAGCCCAAGCACTTCACCTCGACACGCTCCACGCCCGTCACCGTCAAATATCCCGACGACGAGGACATCCTGACGGTACAGTTCAACTACATCCGTCAGTACTACAACACCTTCGAGAGCTCCTTCTACAAGACGAACTGGAAGGACCACGAGCAAGGGTATCGTCAGTACCTCAACCTGCCCAGCTTCCACAGGCACTTCCTCGTGGGGGAACTGTCGGGCAACACCGACACATACTGGAGCACCTACATGTACAAGGACCGCTACGACACGCAGTTCTACGTGGAACCCGTCTGGGACTTCGACCTCGCCTTCGAGAACGACAACCGCACCTATCCCATCTGCAACCAGACGGACTACATCTACCGCACCAAAGGCTCGCACGCCGGCAACTTCAATGCCATCGTGGACCGCATCGTCATCACCGACACAGAGTCGGCTGCCGACCTGCGCGAGCTGTGGGCCAACGCACGCTACTTCTACGGCATCAACACCGAGGAGCTGCAGGCCTACGTGGACAGTGTGGCAGACGAACTGTCTGAGTCGCAGCAACTCAACTTCATACGCTGGCCCATCATGAACCAGAAAGTGCACCAGAATCCGAGGCTCTGGGGCAGCTATGAGGCTGAGGTAAAGAACGTCAGGGACTACATCGACCGACGCATCGCCTGGATGGACAAGAAGCTCAAGTACGATGCCAAAGCCTTCGAGGACGACATCGCAGAGAAGGCTGGAGCAAAGCCTCAGCCGGAGATACATGTCTGGGAGCGTCGCGTCTTCGTCAGCGGTATTCCTGGCGGCACGCCCTACAAGGTCTTCTCTGCCCGGGGAAGCCTTGAGGCACAGGGCATCAGCGGAAAAGAAGGGCCGCTGCTCAATCCGGGCATATACATTATTAATATATATGGACAGGCCTACAAGATTCTGGTAAGGTAAAGACTGCTCCATATTCACACATTAACGACCAACATCGCAATGAAGAAAAAAGAAACAAAGACAGAGACGACACCCACAGAAGAGACACTTAAGACGAAGCGGGCTACACGGACTCGCAAGAAAGCAGAGGTGAAGTCTGCCGAAGAGCCCAAGGAAGCTCCTGCCACTCCTGCGGAAGTTTCAGAAGAGAAACCCGCTGAGAAGCCCGCAAAGAAACGCACGACGAAGAAGAAAAAGGCAGTAGAGGAACCGACAGAGAAGCCTGCAGCTACAATATCTCAGGAGGAAGCGGAAGCCCCGAAAGCTCAGGAGACTCAGAAGCCTGCACCGAAACCACAGAAGACCCCAAAGCCTCAGGAGACCCCAAAGCCTCAGGAGACTCAGAATACTCAGAGTTCTCAGAATTCTCAGAACACTCAGAGCACTCAGAATACTCAGAGCACTCAGAAGCCTCAAGAAACCCCGAAGCCTGCGCCGAAGCCTGTCACCATTCCACCCTTGCAGAACGTCCAGGTGCGCGACTTCTGCGACCTCGCCAACCAGACAGGCAAGCTTCCCGTCCTCAACGACCAGCAGATACAGATGCTCACCTGGGATGATGCCCAGCGCCGCAGCGAAACGCTGGAACGCATACTCTGCGCCGTGCTCGACTACGACGTCGTCCTCTCCGACACAAACATCTGGCTCGAGCTCCTCGTGGGCCACAGCTCCAGCCACAGCGACCCGCGCGTCAACGCACGCCTGCAGTTCGAGCGTCAGCTGGAAAGCCTTAGCAAGATGATGAAACGCATAGGCGGACGCTTCATGGTGATGAGCGAGACGTACGAGGAAATCGACCGCTTCGCCACCGCACAGGAGCCCGTCAACTACAAGGATGCCGACTGGAACGACGAAGCGCTCTGCCGCAACGTGGCTGCACGACTGGCCAAACGTCTCATGCTCGCCCAGCAGAAGGAGAACCGCCTGCGCATAGAAGGCATCGGCAGCGAGAGTCACCACGAGTCCTTCGCCGACCCAGCCATCATCCGCCGCACCGTGGAGTTCTTCGCCACAGGCAAGAAGGTGCTGCTGCTCACCAACGACACATCCGTGGGCATCCGTTCCCTGGGCATGTGCGACGACCTGCAACGCGTCAACGACATCGACGACCAGACCTGGCGAACCGTCTACGAACCGCAGCGCCCAATGGTGCTCACCATGGACGACCTCAAGCTGCTCGACACCTACATGCGCCAGTACTACTACCTCTGCACGGCAGCCGGACGCACCTGGATGCAGGATGCCGTCCGCCGCGAAACGTCGGCACACGAGAAGCCACTGGAGCTTTGGCTCGAAGGATTCCGCCCGGGCAACCGCAGGGAACGCCGAGGCGACCGCAAGGAGCAGGAGCGCGCCGAACAGGAACGTCGCGAGCAAGAGCGTAAGGAACAGGAACGCAAGGAACAGGAGCGTCGCGAACAGCAACGCCGAGCCGACAAGGAACGGGCAGAACGCGAACGCGCTGAACGTGAACGGGCTGAGGCTCGCCGCAGAGCAGAACAGGAAGCAGCCAAGCAGAAGTCTGCCGAACAGAAGTCCGAACAGGAAGCTGAGCCGGAGGCTTCAGCTGCAATATCCACTCCCACCGAGAAGACCGCAACAGCTGAAGATTCAGCACCAGCAGCCGAGACTGCCGCTCCCGAAGAGAAGAAGTCACGCTCGCGCCGCGGAGGACGTGGCCGCCGCGGAGGAAAGAAGAACGACGAGAACGCCGCTAACTAACCACAACTCTTTATTTAAAACAACGGATTAAACGGATTGGACGGATGAATGTTTGCTGATAATCAGCCAGAACAATCCGTTTAATCAGTTCAATCCGTTGCTTTGTTTTGTTAATTAACACTTCTCTTTTCGGTATCGTATCACGTTATTACAAGCTGTACTCAAGTGATACAAACACGTTACCTGCAGGGATGAAATCCTTTTCGGCAGGTGACTAAATTCCACTTCGCCTGCAACAAAACTATTTCCAAGGCTTGGAAATAAATTTCAGAGCCACTAAAATATATTTCCAAGCCTTTGAAATATATTTTAGTGGCTCTGAAAAAGTTTTTATCCGTGGGGCTACTGATTTGGGGCAGCGGCATGGCGGATTTGGGTCGGCGGCATGGCGAATTTGGGTCGGCGGCATGGCGGATTTGGGTCAGCGGCGCGACATAAAAATACCCGCGGGGAGAAGGATTCTCCCTGCGGGGGATAGGATTGTTTTCTCTTGGAAAGAGAATTATTGCTGAGCGGGGAAAAGCACCGGACAGCAACAGAAGAGAATCAGTCGCAGCCGAAGATGTCGCGGGTATAGACCTTGTCGCGGACGTCGTCGAGGCAGGATTCGTAGCGGTTGGCCACGATGGCTTGCGACTGACGCTTGAAGGCATCGAGGTCGTTCACCACGCGCGAGCCGAAGAAGCTCTCGCCGTCCTGAAGCGTGGGCTCGTAGATGATGACCTCAGCGCCCTTGGCCTTGATGCGCTTCATGATGCCCTGGATGGCCGACTGGCGGAAGTTGTCGCTGCCAGACTTCATGGTCAGGCGGAAGACACCAATGACGCAGTTGCGCTCGCTCTGGCTGTTCCATTCGGCATTCTCGCTGTAGTAGCCAGCCATGCGGAGCACAGCGTCGGCGATATAGTCCTTGCGGGTGCGGTTGCTCTCCACGATAGCCGTCATCATCTGCTGCGGCACATCCTGATAGTTGGCCAGCAGCTGCTTCGTGTCCTTGGGCAGACAGTAGCCGCCATAGCCGAAGGAGGGATTGTTGTAGTGCGTGCCGATACGTGGGTCGAGACCCACGCCGCGAATGATGGCCTTCGTGTCGAGGCCCTTCATCTCGGCATACGTGTCGAGCTCGTTGAAGTAGCTGACGCGCAGAGCCAGATAGGTGTTGGCAAAGAGCTTGACGGCCTCGGCCTCCTTCATGCCCATGAAGAGCGTGTCGATGTCGGGCTTCTCGGCACCCTCCTGCAGGAGCTTGGCGAAGGTCTCGGCAAGGGTTTTGGCCTCGGGATTGCCGATGGCTGTGATGGCAGCGTTCTCCTCGGTGAAGTTGCTGTCGCTGATTTCGATAATCTTCGGGTAGCCTACGATGATGCGCGAAGGATAGAGGTTGTCGTAGAGCGCTTTGCTCTCGCGCAGGAACTCAGGCGAGAAGAGCAGGTTGAACTTCTTGCCTTTCAGCTCCGGCTTGTAGAGGAACTTCAGGGCGTACTTGGCATAGAGGCTTCGGCAGTAGCCCACGGGGATGGTCGACTTGATGACCATCACGGCATCGGGGTTGACCGAGATGACAAGGTCGATGACGTCCTCGATGTGATGTGTGTCGAAGAAGTTCTTGACGGGGTCGTAGTTCGTCGGCGCAGCAATGACCACGAAGTCGGCATCGCGGTAGGCCGAGGCGCCGTCGAGCGTTGCCGTCAGGTTCAGCTTCTTCTCGGCCAGGTACTTCTCGATGTACTCATCCTGGATGGGCGAGATGCGATTGTTGATTTTCTCCACCTTCTCTGGGATGACGTCGACGGCCGTCACTTGGTGGTGCTGACTGAGCAGCGTGGCAATGGACAGGCCTACATATCCTGTGCCTGCCACAGCAATTTTGATGTCTTTAAAGTCTCTCATATTGTCGTTTGTTTCCTTTTCTGTGCAAAGATAGAAAAAAACTCTCAACTCCGAACCCTAAACTCTAAACTTTTTCGTACCTTTACACCAATTTAGGCAAAATATGAGCATCATAGACATTATAAATGGCAAAAAAAGCACAGCCTTCTCCTTCGAAGTGCTGCCCCCGCTGAAGGGAACTGGCACTCAGGGACTCTACCACACCATAGAGCGCCTGAGCGAATTTGCCCCAAGCTATGTCAACATCACCACGCACCGCAGCGAGTACGTCTACCACGACCTTGGGGGCGGACTCATGCAGCGGCAGCGCATACGCCGCCGCCCGGGCACCATCGCCATCGCAGCTGCCATACAGCAGCACTTCGGCCTCCATGTCGTGCCACACATCGTGTGCAGCGGCAACTGCCGCGAGGACCTGGAGTACATGCTGCTCGACCTCCAGTTCCTGGGCGTGAGCGACCTGCTCGTCCTCCGAGGCGACAAGGCTCGCGAGGACAGCTCCTTCCAGCCCACAGGCGACGGGCCGGCACATGCCACCGAGCTCATCGAGCAGATCAATCGCTTCAATGGCGGACACTTCTGGGACGGCACGGAGATACGCGTGCCGGGCACACCCTTCCAGTACGGTGTGGCCTGCTACCCCGAGAAGCACGAGGAAGCTGCCAACATGGAAGCCGACCTGCAGGTGCTCCGCCGCAAGCAGGACATGGGAGCCAGCTATGCCGTCACACAGCTCTTCTACGACAACGCGAAGTTCTTCCGCTTCGTGGAGATGGCCCGCGAGCACGGCATCACCATCCCCATCATTCCGGGCATCAAGCCGCTCTCCAAACTCTCGCAGCTCAGCGTAGTGCCCAAGACGTTCCACTGCGACCTGCCCGACGAACTCTACCGCGAGGCAACGAAGTGCACCACCGACGAGCAGTTGCGGGAGCTGGGCGTGGAATGGGGCGTGGCACAATGCCGCGAACTCATGCAGCACGGCGTGCCCAGCATCCACTTCTACACCGTGAGCGCCGTGGACAGCATTGCCCAGATAGCAAAACAAATATACTAACCGACACCGGACAACAGACATGACCTTCAGCGACATCATAGGACAGGAAGAGGTGAAGCGCCACCTGATGCGGCTCCTCACGGAAAACAAACTGCCGCATGCCATCATGCTCTGCGGCCCCAAAGGTGCAGGCAAACTGCCCCTCGCCCTGGCCTTCGCACAGACGCTCCTCTGTCAACATCCAGGGCCGGACGGCGCCTGCTGCCAGTGCTCCGACTGCCGCATGTCTGAGCTTTGGGCTCATCCCGACCTGCACTTCTCCTTCCCCGTCTGCAAGGCAAAGAGCAGCGACCATCCCGTCTCGGACGACTTCCTCCCGCAATGGCGCGAACAAATCAGCAGCTCGCCCTACTTCGACACGGAGGATTGGCTCGAAGACATCAAGGCAGAGAACCAGCAAATCACCATCTATGTGCAGGAGAGCGACAACCTGCAGAAGAAGCTCGCCCTCAAGTCGAGCCAAGGCGGACGCAAAGTGGTGGTCATCTGGCTGCCGGAGCGCATGATGGAGCAGACGGCCAACAAGCTGCTGAAGCTCATCGAGGAGCCGCCCGTCGGCACACACTTCCTGCTGGTGAGCCAAGAGCCCGACCTCGTGCTCGGCACCATACAGAGCCGTGTGCAGCGCATCAACGTGCCGCCCCTGCCGGAGGATGTCATCAGCCAGGCTCTGCAGCAGCGGCACGCCCTCCCTGCCGAAGACGCAAACCTGCTGGCACACATCGCCCAGGGTAGCTACACGGAGGCCCTGAAGCGCATGCAGAACGGCTCGGAGCAACAGCTGTTCTTCGACCTCTTTGTCCAGCTGATGCGCCACAGCTACGCACGTCGCATCAAGGAGATGTACCAATGGTCGCTCGCTGTGGCCGAGCTGGGACGCGAACGGCAGAAGCGCATGCTCGAATACTTCCAGCAACAGCTGCGCGAGAACTTCATCTACAACTTCCACCAGCCAGAGCTCAACTACCTTGGGCGCGAGGAAGAGAACTTCAGCACACGCTTCGCACCGTTCATCAACGAACGCAACGTCGTAGGCATCATGAACGAACTGAGCGATGCCGGGCGCGACATAGCACAGAACGTCAGCGCACGCATGGTCTTCTTCGACCTGGCACTGAAAATGATTGTATTACTAAAGACACAATAATCCCCATCGAGGGTGATAAAGTAATGAACTATTATGAATAATGACGAAAGACAAACTACTCTGCCCCCAAAAGGGAAAGAGAGTTATCGTTTCATCAGCGGCGACCGCGGACACGGCTTCTCTGCCCAAAGCGCCAACACGGGGCACTATGCCCAACTCAACACCTACGACTACCTGGCCGACGTGCCCGGCAACAACGAGGTGACGGACCTCGTGGAGGTGCAGTTCAAGAATACACGCAAGGGATACTATCACAACAGCGAAGGCCTGCCACTGAAGAAAGGCGACATCGTGGCCGTTGAATCCAACCCCGGACACGACATCGGCGTGGTGTCCCTCACGGGCAAGCTCGTGCCGCTGCAGATGAAGCATGCCAACCTGAAGCCCGGCGAGGAGATACGCAAGGTGTACCGTCTGGCACGGGAAAACGACATGGAGCGCTACGCCGAGGCCAAGGCTCGCGAACACGACACCATGATACAGAGCCGACAGATAGCCAAGGACCTCGGGCTGGAGATGAAGATAGGCGACGTGGAGTACCAGGGCGACGGCGGCAAAGCCATCTTCTACTACATCGCCGACGGGCGCGTGGACTTCCGACAGCTCATCAAGGTGCTGGCCGAGACCTTCCACGTTCGCATCGAGATGAAGCAGATCGGTGCCCGTCAGGAGGCAGGACGCATCGGAGGCTTCGGTCCCTGCGGCCGCGAGCTCTGCTGTGCCGGATGGCTCAAGAACTTCCAAAGCGTAGGCACGGGAGCCGCTCGATTCCAGGACCTCAGCCTCAATCCGCAGAAGCTGGCAGGGCAATGCGCCAAGCTCAAGTGCTGCATGAACTACGAGGTGGACCAGTACGTAGAGGCATCGCGCAAGCTGCCGCCACGCGACGTGATGCTCTACACGCAGGATGCCGACTACTACCTCTTCAAGACCGACATCCTGGCCGGGCTCGTCACCTACTCCACCGACAAGCGCACACCTTCCAACCTCACCACCATCACCGCCGAGCGGGCACACGCCATCATCGAGATGAACCAGCGCGGCGAGAAACCCGTGGCACTGGAGGAAGGCGGACACAAGGAACCGGAACGCCCCGTCGACCTCGCCACACAGGAGGACGTGGGCCGCTTCGACAAGAAGAAACGCAAGAAGAAACATAAGAACAAACAACAACAGTAACACTGAGCACGAATTACACGAAGAACAGAAATAATGAAACCACAGATTAGGCTGATTGAACGAATTGAACAGATTATATCTTTAACTACGAAGCACACGAATTATACGAAGTAGGATGGAAGAAACAACGGATTGAACGGACTGAACGGATTTCTCCAATTCGTGCAGTTAGTGCAATTCGTGGTAAAGACTAACAGCGCCAGTCCGTCAAATCTGTGTAATCCTTTGTGAATAAAAATCTGTTTAATCTGATTAATCTGTGGTTTAAATAAAAGCATAACCCGTTGTGAAGATATTATGTCTCGGTTATTTTTCCTTCCTCTGATTGGCAGTCTGTTTGCTTCTTGCTCGGGTGGTACGCTTTTCCACAGTTACAAGCCCATGCCCAAGGAAGGTTGGGAGCGGCGCGACACCGTATGCTTCGCCCTGCCGCAGACCGATGAGGACATCAGCGGGACGCTCACCATAGGACTACGCATGGCAGCCCCCGTCGGCTTGCAGGACATCGTGCTTGCCGTTGAGCAGAGCCTCGAGTCACCACCAGTCTATCGGTGCGACACCATCCTCTGCCCCCTGACCGACGCCGAAGGCAATGCCCTGGGACAAGGTGTCAACGTCATCCAATACGAGACGCAGCAACTCCCCTTCCACCTGCAGAAGGAACAGAGCGGCACCGTACGCATCCGCCACCTCATGACGGACGAGACCATCGCCGGCATCACAGAGCTTGGCATAAAAGTGAGCCGATAGATGTTCCTCATCGCACGCGCTTCCGAAATAAGCGCGAGGCGCTTCGGCGATAAGCGCGAGGCGCTTCGGCGATAAGCACGAGGCGCTTCCAAGATAAGCACGGGGCGCTTCCAAGATAAGCACGGGGCGTGATACAATAAAGAGGGTGTGTCAGAATTGTTTGACACACCCTCTTTCGTTTCCAGAGACTCCCCTCTCTATTGGAAGCGGGAGTCAGGACTGAGGTCTGTTACTCCTCGTCGTCCCAGATGGACCAGCTGTCGTCTTCCTTAGTCAGAGCTGCAGAACCGTCAACTGTGTCGTCGCTAATGAGCAGGCTCTCGGCCAGCATGTTCGTTACTTGTGCCTCGTTGATTTCGATGGCAGGATTAATGTATTTCTTCATAGCTATATTCAATTTAAGAATTAACAATCAGGAAAGTATTGGAACCATCTTCCTTTCCCCTCCCCACAGAGGGGGAGAGGTCAGGAGAGAGGGTCTGTTTACTTCAGTATCTTCTTGCCACCGATGATGTTCACACCCTTCTGGGCCTTGCTGAGGCGCTGGCCAGCGAGGTTGTAGACGGGAGCATTGACCATTGACGATTGAACATCGGCCATTTCGATGCCGGTTGCGTCGTCAGCCTCGAAGAAGAGAGCCTTCACGTCAGAAGCGCCGGTGAGTTCGATGTAACCCTTGCCTTCTGCGATAACGCCTTCAGCCTTGTAGAAGCCGACAGCTTCGCCTTCGGGCTTAGCAAGAATATACTCCTTGCCTGTAGCAGTGAAGCCGGCAGGAGCAGCCTTGAGGTCGCTGGGCACATCCTTGGCAATAATCCTGGAATAAGGAATGTTGTAGGTGCCAGCTGCAGCCTTGACAACAATACCAACGCCGGCAGGAACGTATGTGATAGGCTCCAAGTGAACGTACTCGTCATTTACCAGCTGAGGAATGTAAGCCTCAACGCCTTCTACCTGGCCGAAGTCAAGTTCTGCACTGGTGAAGTAAGTTGCATAACCTGCACCGGTGACGGCAATATCCTCTGCGGGAACTACAGCCTCCATATAAGCCAGTACGGGGAATACAAATCTTGCAACATACTGCCAGTCGTTTGTCATATCCCATCCAAGAGGATCGTAATAGAAGTCCGCTTTTGTAGCTTCGCTCAACGATATCTGCTTGCCGTTCTGGTCATTCTCGTTGGACACGCTCTTTGCACCAGTGCTGTAGACAGTGGTATCAAGGATAAAGTTGTTGGCGTATGTAGCAGCGCGGCCGCCACTGTTATTGACCAAAGTGAATGTGGTACCGCCCTCTACACTAACAGCAGCCACAACATTGTTCTTGATGGTAGGATTAGCGTCGTCAGCATCAATCAGCGATACAAGACCGCTGGCATTGCCGCCGTTGCACTTCACCGTTCCTGTGAAGAGGTTCTTCTCTACGATAGCTCCGGAAAGGACAGTACCAACCATACCGCCTGCCTGGAAAGAGCGAGAGTAGATGTCTGCATCGGAGAGGTTGTTGCGGACAGCCGAGCCACCTGCCAGATTACCGGCAATGGCAGCAACGTGGTCACGACCTTCAACATAGGTGTTCAGCACGGCACAGTTCTGAATCACAGAACCATTCTGTGCGTTACCAACGAGGCCTGCAGCATTGGCATTACCGTTGACCTGAGCGTCGACGAGCATCACATTCTGGATGGTTGCACCGTTGATGTAGCCGAACAGACCTACATTGTTCTGGTCGGTGTTCTCATAAGTGTAGTTCTTGACAGCAAAACACTTGCCGTCGAATGTACCTTTGAAGGGATAGTCGATTGAGCCAATGGGAGCCATACCAGACTCTTCCAGGTCGATATCAGCAGTGAGCGCTACCTTCAGGTCGGCCTTGCCAACGACAGCCTTGGAGAAGGTAACCAGCTGCTCAGCAGTGCCAATCTGATAAACGCCGTCAACAACTTCAGTCGTGCCAACGAAGTCCAGATAATCCATTGAAGCTTCAAGCTGAGTACGCAGGGCAACGCATTCGTTGTAAAGCAGGGTCAGCTTGACAGCATCTGCTGTGGTCTTGAGTTCAGCGAACTTCTCGTTGAAGGATGCCAGCTCGTCC
>CADCCR010000018.1:21933-33336 GCA_902799985.1 uncultured Bacteroidales bacterium
GAAGTAAGCTACCAGCGGAGCACGCATTGACTCGAACTCCTCCTGAGTGCAGAGGTACATCTCGTTCATCTGCTGCTGAGAACCGTTTGACTCTGTTACAGCTACCATATAATAGTAGTAAGGCTGACTTACGCCTTCGGTGAAGTCGAATGCTGCGGGATAGCAGTTCTCGTTGGGCAGATACTGAGCGCTGATGTTCTCTCTGGAATCAAGCACTGTCCAGTTGCTGAGATTAGCATAAGTTGCATCGGAAGCAGAAGCGAAGTTAGCGCCATAGACCTTCCAGCTCTTCCAGTTACGACCGCTCTGTGTCTTGGTGTCGCCACCGGTCACGAGTCTGTAGAAGTAAGGCTGGAGGGCTGCATTGCGACGGAAGATGACGTACTGCACGTGTTCCGGCTGGCCCACGCTGCCGCTGAAGTTGCCACCCCACTTGGTGCTTTGTCTGCCATCGATGCCGTCCTTGCCGTCGAGCAGCTGAGAATAGTGACCGTCGCCCCAGCAGCTTGTGCCGTCCAGTGCAACGAACTCAGGGTTATCCTGGAACTTATCCATCAGGGGAACAAGGGCTTTCATCTTATCGAGCTGTTCAACAAGTACAGCGTAGTCGCCTGCTGCTATGCAGGAAGCGAGGGTTGCGTCGATGCCGTCGAAGAGAGTCTTGTACTCCAGATACCAGGGGTCGGTTTCGCTCAAATTGCCACGATTGTACTCAACAGCCTTTGCGTCGTTGACAAGGCCTGTGTAGAATTCCTCGTCGCTTGAGCTAGAGGTAGCCAACACATGGAACTCGCCAATCTGTGTCCAGCCTGTGCCCTTCATGGAAATGAGAGACACCTTGAGATAGCGGAACTCGTCTGTCGTGTTGGCAGGCGTGAAGGTGTAGGTCTGGAAGTTCTCGTTGGCAATGGGGTCGCTGCCTGTCATTTCGTCGATGGTCACCCAACTGCTGTTGTCGTTGGAGCCTTCGAGGCGCCATTCCTTCGGAGCGCGGTTGGGCCAAGAACCGTCGTCGTTGGTGGTGAAGGAGTACTCCTTGATGGCGTGAGCCTTACCGTCGGCAGACTCGATAGTGAACCAGTTGCCGGCGAGGTTGCCGCCTTCCCACTTGGGGTTGGGCTTACCGTCGCAAGCCTTTGCAGAGTTTTCCTGAGAACCTTCCTTCCAGTTGTAATCGACGACACGATCTGTCTCGTAGAGGAATTTGAACTCGGACATCTGCACGAAGCCACCCTTGCTGATGACGACCTTGAAGTACTTATAGGCAGTGCCTGCTGCGCCCTTGTCGCAGAAGAAACGCTGTGTGTGGAAGTTCTTCTTCTGAATCCAGGTGTTCTCGCCGAGATTGGAGAGCGTCACCCATCCGCTTGCGCTGGGGTCGGCAGCTACAGCTTCGTCGTTCGTACCGTAGAGCAGCCATTCTGTAATTAAGCGGCCATACTGCTCATTGTCGTTGGCTGTGGTCCATTCGTAGCCCCACACGAAGATAGGCTCGGAGGCTGTGACGAGCGCATAGCAGTCGCTGCCAGCATTCTGGCAGTACTTGGTGCCAGTGTTGCCATCGAAGAGCTTGTCAATGCCTTCGCCCGCACCGTAATTCTTACCTGCTGTACAGGTGAACGTCACCTGGGCCTGTGCCATTGCTGCCGAGCATAGCAGAGCAGCAAGAGTAATTAGTTTTTTCATCTCTTTTTGTTTAAGTTAATAAATAAGGTTAATTATTGTGTTTCGTTTAGACATCTAATGCATTTGCAAAGATACACATTATTATATAATAATAGGCCCTCGTTAGCGTTAATAAATTTTAATATCATCGTTGCAACTCATTTCAGAGGGGGAATCAGCGGACAAGTGTCTTCTTGCCGTCCTTGATGTAGATGCCTTTGGGCTGCTTGCCGTCCGACGCTTCGTTCACCTTCTGGCCGGCAAGATTGTACCAGCCGCGAATGAACTTGCTGCTGCCTTCGGCCTGCTCTTCTGCCGGACGAAGTGGTGTGATGGCTGTGCCTATCTCGCCGTTGAGCATCTTGTCGACGTAGACCTTCATCCAGTGACCGCCCACGACACTACGGGCGCGGAAACCTACCCAGCTGCCGTTGCCGTCGGTGTAGTACCAGTCGGAGAGGGGCACACGGGTCGGTGTCTCGTTGACGTACTTCCAGACGAGGTTCGAGATACGGAGGAAGTATGTGTCGTTGCGGGCCAAGGCAGCCGTCCACATCTCCCAGTCGCTCTTGGTGTAGCTGGAGCGGCTGTCGAGGGGCAGACCGTAGCTGCCTAGCTTGCTGAGGTAGAAATTGTATTCCTGCGTCTTGACCTGGTCGGTGAAGAGTCCGGTGCTCCACGCCTTGTCCCACACCATATTGTACTTCTGGCTCCAGGTGCCTGAGCGGTCGTATGCAAGCTTGTAGTGCGTACCGTCCTTGGCGAGCTTCACCCATTCCGTTGCCATATCCTTTGCCTTGGCGATGTAGGTGTCGTAGCCTTCTGTGTCGCCTCGCATGTAGCAGAGACGTGCATAGCCTGCCACACCCATGATGGCCTTGACTGCGAGGTTGGCGTTATGAGCCAGATGGCCTGCGAAGTCGTCGGTGCAGAGTTGGTTCTCGGGGTCTGTTCCGTTCTCGACAAGGTAGTTTGTCCATGTGGTAAGCGTCTTCCAGTAGCGGTCGGCCCACTCGGTGTTGCCGTCCACGATGGAGATGGCAGCAGCCAGGATGACGATGTTGGCACTCTCCTCGATGGGCATGTTGCCGGCAAAGCCTCCGTTGGCATCCGGGAAGCGTATGGAGTAGACCTGGTTGTTGGCATGGGGATAGGTGCCCAGGTCGTGAGCGGCGAAGTCGAAGCCCCAACGGTCGCTCTCGCAATAATCGAGGATGGAGGTGCACATACCTTTCATGAGGTCGGTGTTGTAGAGCAGGAAGAGCGGTGCCGAGGGATAGGTCAGGTCGACGGTGTTGACGCAGCCGTTGGAGTTGTTCTCCTTGGAGAAGAAGAGCATGTTGCCTTTCTTGTCCTGGAATATCTTGTGGGCTGCGATGCAATGGCGGTAGGATGCACAGAGGAGTTCGGCATATTTGTCGTTGCCTGAGGCAAGGCCGTCGTCGTAGATGACCTGATCCTGGGCCTTGCAACGAATCATGATTTTGTCGTAATTGTCCTGGAACTCGGCAAAAGCCTGCAGGATGGTCTTGCCGTTACGTGCCCAGTAGCCCTTGTAGTTGACGTCCATGTAGCGCATGTCGTATATCTCATCGTAGCCGAACATCATGTAGCTGCTGGCCTGGCTGACCTTGCCGAAGTCGTGCACATAGGATAGCTGCGGCATCTCGCCCTCGTCGGTGCTGGCGTAGGGTGTGGTGCTCTCGGGGAGTTTGCCGGTAGAAGCAAAGGTGGAAGTGGTGAGTTCCTGGTCGGCCACGGAGATGGTGCCGTTCACGTCGGGCAGATAGAGGTAGCCCCAGTCGATGGTGATGAGGTCGCCGGCCTTGCCAAGAATCTTCTGGTCCTTGCTGCCGCTCTTGATGTAGTTGCGCACGCCGTCGCTGACGAGGGTGGTCGTGGTGGCCTGACTGTTGTTGTCCACAGTCAGCTCGGGCGTGGTGCCGAAGTAGAACTGCACATCATGCTCCTGTTCGTCGTTGCTGCGCACCTGATAGGAGATGAAATTGATGGGCGTGGACATGAGGTCGACATCATCCATGAGGAAGGGTGCCGTGAAGACGAGGTCGAGGTCAACGCCACCACAGGTGAAGGTATAGTAAGTGCTGGTGGGCAGGACGTCGCATTCGGTCTGTACTGCCAGCTGCTCGGCTGTGGCGTCGGCATAGAGACCGATGTCGGCCAGGGCGCCGCCAGTTGTGTTGTGAACATGGTAGGCAATGACGTTCGTGCCAACATGCAGGACACTCTTGTCAGCATCGGTGAGTTTGTATTCCACATTCTGCACCCAGGTGTTGCCTGTGTTGACTATGCGACGTCCATTGATGTAGGCTTGGCAGACATCGTCGTGCGAGTAGATGAGGATAAGGTTCTTGGCCAGGTCCTCTTCGGTGAGGGTGATATAGCGACGGATGTAGTAGTCGCTGCCTTCTGCCGACCATGGGGTATGGACATTAGGATACTCGTTGGCAGTACCGAAGGCTCCCTGCTTTGTCTCCCAAGCCTCATCGTTGAAGTCTTCGCCCGTCCAGGCTGTGCCGCTCTGGGTGGTAGTCTTCACCTTGGCTTCCCAAGCTCCCTCGTCGGCCATGCCAGCGATGGAGGCGCGTCCGGGATGGAAGCCCAAGGCATTCTTGTAAAGACCTATGTCGGCCTGTGCTCCTCCGCTGGTGTTGTGCACATGGAAGGCAATGACGTTGTCACCTTCGACAAGCGAAGCGCGGGCAGCACCTGTGAGGTGCACACGGACATTCTGATGCCATTCCTCCTTCGTTGACACAATCTGTATGCCGTTGACGTAAATCTGACAGACATCATCATGGGAGTAGACAATCCAAAGGTCGCTCTGCAGGTCTTCGGCAGTAAGGGTGACGTGTCGACGAATGTAGCGGTCGCTGTTGCCACCTGTCCAGTTGGTCTTGATATAGGGGTATTCGGATGCTGTTCCCCAAGGGCCTGTCTGCGTGGACCAGCCGCTTTCGTTCAGGTCGAGGTTCATCCAAGTGCTCTCCAAAGTGCTGGTCAGGCTGGTGCGCACCTTAGCCGTATACCCGCCCTTGTTGCCCATCGGGGCAATAGGCATGAGCTTGGTGGAACGCTGGGAACCCATGAAGCGGTACACCTGACCGTCTACGCGCAAGAGGCCGTCCATCGCCTTCTGCTGATTGTCCCAATGCTTGGTTGTGCCGTCATTGAGATTGTTGTAGGGCGACCAGAATGAGAAATAAGGATCGTTAACCAGCAGGGGAACGCTGGGCAAACGGAGAGCCACCTTCTTGTACGGTTCGAAGAAGTCGGGCGTCTGGGCTTGCATGAATGTGGCAGCGACGAAGGCTGCGAGCATGAGTAATGACTTGCGCATAATCTTTTACCTTAATTCTGTTTTTACATATTACAGCCACAAAGTTAGCAAATTCTCTGCAATCTGCAAAGCTTTCCGACGAAAAACACACATTATTAAATTTATATTGCAAATTCATGGCTCAAAAAGCAGAGATAAATCAATTAAATGTTGTAACTTTGCATGAACATAACGAAACAACACACACCATGACTAAATACGACGTTCCCGTTCTGCTGCTCACGGGTTATCTGGGCAGCGGCAAAACCACCCTCCTGAATCGCATCCTCTCCAACCGCCGCGGCATTCGTTTCGCCGTTATCGTCAACGATATTGGCGAAGTGAACATTGATGCCGACCTCATCCAGAAAGGCGGCATCGTGGGCGGACAGGACGACAGCCTCGTCGCCTTGCAGAACGGTTGCATCTGCTGCACCCTCAAGATGGACCTGGTACAACAGTTGCACGACATCATTGCCATGCAGAAGTTCGACTACATCGTCATTGAGGCCAGCGGTATCTGCGAGCCCGAACCCATCGCACAAACCATCTGCTCGATGGCCCGCATGGCTCCCGAGGTGACGAAGAACGGCGTGCCCAACCTCGACTGCATCGTCACCGTAGTGGATGCCCTCCGCTTGAAGGACGAATTCAACTGCGGCACAGACCTCACGGCAAAGAACATCGACGAGGAGGACATCGAGAACCTCGTCATCCAGCAGATAGAGTTCTGCAACATCATCCTTCTGAACAAAGCCGACGATGTGGAGCCCCACGAACTGGAGCGCATTCGGCAGATTATCCGAGGCATCCAGCCAAAGGCACAGATCATTCCTTGCAACTACGGCGACGTGGAGCTCGACAAACTGTTGAATACCGGTCTCTTCGACTACGAGAAGGTTGCCACCAGCGCCACCTGGATTAAAGAACTGGAAGGCCATCACGATGAGGATGATGACGACGACGACGATGATGACGACGAGCACGAACATCACCACGACCATGATGAGGAGCATGAGCATCACCATCATGACCACGATGAGGAGCATGAACATCACCATCACGACCACGATGAAGAACATGAACATCATCACCATCATCATCACCACCACGATGAAGGCGAGGCCGAGGAATATGGCATCGGCACCTTTGTCTACTTCCGCCGCGAGCCAATGGACCTGGGCGAGTTCGACCACTTCGTGGCACGCCTGTGGCCGAAGAACATCATCCGTGCCAAAGGCATCTGCTACTTCCGCGGAGAGGAAGACATCTGCTACCTCTTCGAGCAAGCTGGCAAGCAAGTCAAGCTGCAGAATATCGGCCAATGGTACGCCACCATGCCTGCTGCCGAGCTGGAAGCCATGAAGCAACGCGATGCAAACCTTCGTCGCGACTGGGACGAGCGTTACGGCGACCGCATGCAGAAGCTGGTCTTCATCGGTCAGAACCTCGACAAGGAAGCCATCACTACCCTGCTCGACGGCTGCCTGGCTGAGTAGACCCCCTACGCACAACAGACTAAACATCGCCACAAAACAAGTCTGACGTCTTGCCACGCTTAGTTAGCTGACTTGCCACGCTTAGTTAGCCGCCTTGCCACGCTTAGTTAGCCGTCTTGCCACGCTTAGTTAGCCGTCTTGCCACATATGACAAAGTTTCATATCTCAATGCATCTTTATGCAAAGCATTCGTTGCATTTGGGCACCCTTCGAAGCAAATCTGCCCTCACTTAACATTTATTAACCGGGCAGGTTGTGCTTAACATAATTAATATGCTTATCTTTACACCGGGAATAACCTAAAAACTTTTTTACTAACTTAAATTAAAATCTTACATGAAAAGACAGATTACATTATTCGCTGCCTTAGTTCTTACATGCCTTATGGCGATGCCTGTTTTTGCCGATGGCGTTCTGAGCCTGACCGAGGTGGGTGCCGTAGTGACCGCTCCCGAGGAAGGCGAGTACTACGTTATCCAAGGCAACGGACAAGCAGGCCAAGTATCATGGCTGTATGACAACAACGGCACCTTCGCAGCAACCGCTATGTCCTCGCTCGACGCAGGTCCCGAGAACCTGAAGTATGTCTGGACCTTCGAGGTGAGCGACGAAGGCTATGCAGCCAAGAACCTCACCACCGGACGCTACATCCACATCGCCGGCACAGGCAATGGCGGTGCCATACAGATGCAGGACACACCCTCCTACTTCACCATCGACGTGAACGGACAGGAGGTAGGCTTCATGAACAGCTCCGGCCGATACATCGACATGGGCTACAGCGGCACAGGTCCTGTCACATGGAACGGCGGCGTGACCGGTTCGCGCCGACTGAGCATCTACGTGGCTAAAGTGGAAAACGTCAGCGACCTTGAAGCTGCCATCGCACGCCTCAACACATGCTTCGGCACCTACGAACAGTACCTGCCCGGCTACGGAACTCAAACCTTCGACCGCGGCACAGACATCGGACAGTACAACTGCAGCGACGAAGTCTACAACCTCTTCGTCGAAAACCTACAGAAGGCTTACGACATCCTTTCTGGCGAGATTACCGACATCACCGCCGAAGAGATTGATGTCATCATCAAGAACATCGAGGACGGCTACAATGCCATCATGGAATCTGTCGTGAAGCTCACCATCGCCGACGGCAACTACCGCGTCGTCAGCGCCCTGGAATGGACCAACACCGAACGCATCAGCACCACCCACCCCACCACGGCCATGTACGCCACCCTTGAGGGCAAAGCCATGTGGGCTACCATCGACAGCACCGACTGCCGCTACCTCTGGAAGATGACCAACAACCCAGAGACTGGCCTCATCAAGATGATGAACATTGCCACCGACGGCATCGTGGCTACCTGCACACAGAGCACACAGGCCACACTCGCTGCCGACAGCGAAACGGAGATGCTCTTCGAGTACATCCAGCGCACCGAGGACGGCAAGGTTGTCGTTGCCATGAAGCCCAGCACAGGCAATGGCTATGCATACATGCATTGTAACGGTCATGGCGGTGGCTCAGGCAAGGCCAGCAACATCGTAGGCTGGATAGCCGAAGCAGGAGCCAGCAACTGGATTCTGGAGCCCGTCAGCGACCAGGAAGTCCAGGAACTCGTCGAAGCTTATGCACCTATCAAGGACCACGAGCTGATGGTATCGATGTTCCAGGACCTCATCGCTGAGACAGAGGAGGCCATCGGTCAGGCACAGGACGACACATACACCACCGAGCGCAGTGCAGGACTCATCACCTCCACCGACCAGTTCAGCAGTCCTTATTCCGAAGCCAGCGAAGGTAACTTCAGCAACGTCCTGAGC
This sequence comes from uncultured Bacteroidales bacterium, assembly GCA_902799985.1. Lineage (GTDB taxonomy): Bacteria > Bacteroidota > Bacteroidia > Bacteroidales > Bacteroidaceae > Physcousia. Next base: position 30,265 of record CADCCR010000018.1, read on the forward strand.
GACGACGCAAGCACCTTCTGGCACAGCTCATGGCAGGGTGGCAACGTAAGCAACCACACACACTACTTCCAGGTTGCCTTCGACAAGGAGATTACTGGTAGCATCCAATGCTTCATGCGTCGCCGCAATGTTGTCAACGACCACATCACCAGCCTTGGCGTCTTCGGCACTAACGACTCAAATGTACTGGCGAGCACAGAAGAAGACGGTTGGACGAACCTCGGTTCCTTCGACCTCTCGAAGAACGCATCGGCCAGCTTGACCATCTACTCGAATGCCGTAGACCTGACCGAAGGCTATCAGTATCTGCGTTTCTACATCGACGGCACTACGACAGGCCGCGGCTACGGTCACTTCGCCACCTTCCAGCTCTACAACCTGACCGTCGACGGCAACACTCAGTGGAGCCAGATGGGCGATGCTGCCACAGCCATCAGCGATGCTCTCGCCAAGGCCAAGGAAGTGGATCTGGACGAGGTGCAGATGAGCGACTACAATGAGCTGAAGGAAGCTCTCGATGCCTTCAAGGCCATTCTGTGCGACCCGAGCGAACTCGCCGCTGCCATCGAAGCGAACAAGGATGTAGTCGGCCTCGTTGCCATTGGCGATGCACCTGGCTTCTGGAGCGAAGACAGCGATGTCAGCTCCTTGGCAAACGCTGTGACAGCTGCCACTGCTTACCTCAAGGGCGGTTCCTATACACAGTCGACACTCGATGCCTATACCGAATCCATCAAGAGCGGTGCAAGCAACATCTTTGCTTCTGCCAATCCCGTTGAGGAAGGCAAATGGTATGCCATCAAATACGACACGGAAGAGAACTTCGACCTGCACCAGTGGAACAAGGCATCTGCCGTCAACACAACCCTTGGCGACCTCTACGGTAACTATGCTGCTCCTGCAAACATTGAGGACAATGCACTCGTAGGCTTCGGAGCTCTCGAAGAGGTATCCCTCGGACAGGCAGTACGCTTCATCAGCGAAGACATCATCAACGAGATGGACCAGGTGGCCTTCCGCTTCGTGGCACAAGGCGACTCGGCATTCGTCATCCAGCACAAGAGCGGCCTCTTCCTCGGCGGAGCTGCCCGCAGCACGAACCTGACCTTGGGTCTCACGCCTGCACTCTTCAATGTCCGCGCAGTTGGCTACGGCAAGGTTATCATCGAAGCCCGCAACCTCAAGGGACAGCGCTACTATGCCGACGCTCCCGTCTATCTCCATGCACAGAACGCAGGTCACAGCCTCGTCACATGGAACAACGATGCCGTCAGCTCCAGCAGTGCCCTCTACATTGAGCCTATCGACATGAGCGACTTCGACGAAGGCGAAGATGCAGCCGAGGGTGTTATCATGAACGCCAAGCCCAACAGCATGATATTCATGTGCTACCCCACAGCCTTCTCCGTTGAAGATGCTGAGATTTATGCTTACCAGGGTGCCATCAAGGATGGCGACCAGGCTAACTACACCTTCAACAAGATAGAGCAGGCAGAAGCCGGCCAGCCCGTGCTCCTCGTAGTGGGCGACCCCGAGAGCTTCGATGCAGAGGCTGAGGACGAAGAGCCCGAGCAGATTATCATCAGTCCCGTTGGCTCAAGCTTTGCTCCCGATCCTCTCGCAACAGGCGGCGTACACGGCACCTACACCTATCAGTGGGTCGACGAAGGTACCGTTGTCGTAGGCGGTGGCAAGATTGGACAGGCAGGCAACACGCTCGTTCTGGCTGAAGGCAAGGAGAACACCGACTGCACACGCGACGTCAGCGCCAACACTGGTTACATCGTTTACGGCGAGAACGTCCTGACGGATGCAAGTGTCGACAGCTTCGACCTCGTCATCACAGCTGGCAGACCCGTAATGAAGGGCGACCTCAACGACGACGGCAAGATTGACATTGCCGATGCAGTCAACGTTCTGGACGTGATGGCAGCCGGAACCAACGATGCTGCTGCCGACCTCAATGGCGACGGGAAGGTTGACATTGCCGACTTCGTGACAGTCCTGGACATCATGGCTGAGCAGTAAAGACCCTATCCTCCTCTTTGGGGAGGTAAACAAATCAGCCCCCTGCGGAACATTCCGCAGGGGGCTGATTTATTAATATGACTTATATGACCTATTGGTCTTACAGGACTCTGGCCTCCCTTTTCGGGGCTTTTACCGGAAGGTTGCCGAGAGCTTGGTGTAGAGTGTTTCGCCGTTTGCCACCTGTGCCTGCACCTTGAGGCTGCCGTCTGGCTGTGGCTCGGTCTTGGAGAAGGTGATGGTCAGTTCAGTGACTTCCTCGGGGGAGACAATGGAGACGTATTTCACATTCTTTGCCTTCCAGAGGTCAAGCTTGCGGTGCAAATGGATTTGCAGCAGCTCCTGCAGCATCTGCACGATACAGACACCGGGGGTAATGGGATGCCCCGGGAAGTGAGCCTTATAGATGGGCCACTCGGGATGTAGCTGCACTTGGAAGACGGCAGAGGCTTCGTCCTGCTTCTGCGACGTGATGGTGTATAAATTGTCTTTTAGTATCATTTGACTGCCTTTTATTTTGTTCCGCTTGCACCTGAGTTTTGCGAAGAATTCGTTAATCTTAAATGATGAATCATATCAATCCATGTTCCTGTTTCCAGCGGAGGTAGAACTCGGGATTCTCGAGGATGAGCTGATAGTTCTGGTCGGTGAAGGCCTGTATGGTACGTGCCGAGGTGAGAAGTGAGTCGTCGGCTGTGTCGCGTATCTCGTAGTCGAAGATGATTTTGGCTGCCGGCGTGTACTGGTAGGTGATGTCGATGCGCGGACGTGTGGCATAGAAGATGGGGCGATGGTAGCGTATGTCCATGTCAACGATGGGTGCATAGACTTTGTTCGAGAGGAAGTCATCGTAGCAAAGACCGTACTTGTGTCCCCATCCTTCGCGTGCATCCTCCAGGTAGAGAGGGTACGCACCGTGCCATACCACGCCCATGAAATCGACTTCGCTGAACCGCACCTCGAATTCCCGCGAATAACACAACTGATTATCTTTCATCTTTACACTTATATTATAACCACAGATTCAAAGGATTAAACGGATTC
>CADCCR010000018.1:33398-33980 GCA_902799985.1 uncultured Bacteroidales bacterium
ATAATAAACAATCTGTTCAATCTGCTTAATCTGTGGTTCTTTATCATCTTCCCTGTCCGCTCAATCCGTCTGTTCGCCCTGGGCAATCTTCAGGCCGGTGGTGGCAATGACCTCTGTGCCGACGCGCACTTCGGCCGAGACCAGAGTGACGTCGAAGATTTCCTGCACGACGGTGATAGTCGTCTCTATCGTCTCGCCTTCGCGGGGCAGACGGACAATTTCAAGGTTTTTCACCTCGCCGATGAAGCCGAGGCGGACACCCGTCTTCAACACATATTTATTATAGTAGCCGAGCCGAGCTGCACAAGTTTGTGCGATGTGTTCTATGAGGCCCGGTGCTGCCAGGGTTCCGTCCTCGAAGAAGACGTTATCGGGCCGCACGGTCAGGTCGCAGCTGCTTTGTGTCTCGCTGTAGTCCGTCAGGTGGTCCACCATGACGAACGGCGGCCGCTGCGGCAGCAACTCCAGTATATCTATATCTCTAAACATAGGTAATGGAACATTATTCATTTACCTTCTCCTCCCCTTTGGGGGAGGCAGGGAGAGGGGCTTTACGTATACAGTCCTCCGTTGATGGATATC
>CADCCR010000019.1 GCA_902799985.1 uncultured Bacteroidales bacterium
CGAGGCTGGCCATCACGTCGGCATTGTGGAGCGTAGCCCTACGCACCTGTGTACCGGCCAGCTGCACAGGGTCCATGTTCGCAACGGGCGTCACAGCACCGGTTCGGCCCACCTGGAAGACAACCTGCCGGAGTGTCGTCTCGGCCTGCTCTGCCTGGAACTTATAGGCAATCGCCCATCGAGGACTCTTAGCTGTCATGCCGAGACTCTTTTGCTGAGCCAACGAATTGACTTTCAGCACCACGCCATCGGTGGCAACAGGCAGGTTGCGCCGTTCCTGGTCCCAATAGTCGATGTAGGCGAACACCTCGTCCAACGTGCTCACCAGCCGCATGTTCTTGCTCACCTGGAAGCCCCATCTGGCCGCCGCCTCAAGGTTCTGATAGTGTCCGTCGCCTGGGATACCTTCGCCCAGAAGATAATAGAGGTAGGCATCCAGTCCTCGCTGCGCCACAGTACTGCTGTTCTTGCTCTTCAAGGTGCCAGAAGCCGCATTTCGGGGATTGGCAAAGAGCGGCTCATCAGCCTTCTCGCGCTCAGCATTGAGGCGGTCGAATGAGCTCCAGGGCATCAGCACCTCTCCACGAATCTCGAACTCGCGGGGCCAGTCGCCTCCTGCAGGCAGCTGCAAGGGAATGCTGCGGATGGTTCGCACATTGGCCGTCACATCATCGCCTTGCACACCATCGCCTCTTGTCACAGCCCGCACAAGCCTACCGTCCTCGTAATGGAGGCTGATGCTCAGACCGTCGAACTTCAGCTCGCAGCAGATTTGGAAAGGCGCACCCATCAGACCATCGCTCACCCTCTGCCAGAAGTCAGCCACCTCCTGCCGGTTGTAGGTATTGCCCAGGCTGAGCATCGGTCGCGAGTGAACCACCGTCTCAAACTCGTTGTTCAAGTCGCTGCCCACCCTTTGCGTCGGACTGTTAGGGTCGAACAACTCAGGGTGTCGGGCCTCGAGGTCTTGCAGTTCATGCATCAGGAAGTCGAACTCCTGGTCGGAAATGACAGGAGCATTCTCCACATAGTATCGGTAGTTATGTTGGTGCAACTCATCGCGAAGCTGCAGGATGCGTTTCGTCTCGTCCATCGGAAAATCATTTTCTGAGTGCAAAGTTACGAATAAACGCGGGAAAAGCCAAATTTATTTGAGCTTTTCCGAGTGCAAGTAACTTCGACGCAGTCAAAGCCATTCATTCCCTCCCCAAGCATTACAGCTGAAACCCAAATTAGTTGATGATAATTCGTGGGCATTCATGGCAATTAGCGTTTCATCCTTAGCATGTAATTGCCCATGTAATCTTCTTCAATTATTTTCGTCGCGTTAAACATAAAATCCCATGCAATGTTTGGTACAATCGTCGAAAAACCTTATATTTGCAGAACGAAACACACTAAACAACAAGATAGGCACAAGCATACCCCCTACTAACACATGAAACAGGTTGAAGTGGTAGCAGCAATTATCCGCGACGGCAATGGACGCGTGTTCGCCACCCAGCGCGGATATGGCGATTGGAAGGACTGGTGGGAGTTCCCCGGCGGGAAGACAGAACCAGGGGAGACACCCGAAGAAGCGCTGAAGAGGGAGATTCGCGAGGAGCTGTCGGCCGAAATATCTGCCGACAAATTCCTCTGCACCGTGGATTACGACTACCCAGCCTTCCACCTGACCATGCATTGCTTCCTCTGTTCGCTCCTCTCCGAAGCAATGCACCTGAACGAGCACGAAGCCGCCCGATGGCTGCGGGAGGAAGAGCTGAACAGCATCAAGTGGCTGCCTGCCGACAGACAAATACTCGAAACAATTAAAAAAGAGATATAACAAATGAAAAGAATGATTACCTGCCTCCTGGCAATGCTCGGGCTGACAGCCTGCGGACAGGAGAACTTCGAAGTGGATGTGTTCCAGACAAAGAGCGGAAAGCCCGTCAAGTTCCACGCACTCGTCCACGCCAGCATCCGCATCGACTACGACGGCCAGACCATCATGATTGACCCCGTGACAAAGCTTGGCGGACGCACCATCGACTACTCAGCGATGCCCAAGGCCGACTACATCTTCGTGACACACGAACACGGCGACCACTTCGACAAGGAAGCCCTCAAACAGCTTACCGGCGAAGGGACACAGCTCGTAATGAACCAGCGTTGCGTCGACATGTACGGCTCGGGCCAAGCAATGGTCAATGGCCAATCATCTTCCCTTCGGTCAGGCGCAGGCGGAACAATGGTCAATGGTCAATCCTCAATGGTCAATGGTCTCAAGGTCGAAGCCGTGCCAGCCTACAACACGACTGAAGGCCATCAGCAGTTCCATCCCAAGGGACGCGACAACGGCTACATCCTCACCCTCGACAGCCTGCGCATCTACATCGCCGGCGACACAGAGGACATCCCCGAAATGGCCGACATCAAGGACATCGACATTGCCTTCCTGCCCTGCAACCAGCCCTACACGATGACACCCGAACAGCTCGTCAAGGCAGCCAAAACCATCAAGCCCAAGGTGTTGTTCCCCTATCACTACGGAAAGACGGACGTCAGCGGCATACCCGCTCAGCTGAAGGACGAAGGCATCGACGTCAGGATAAGGCACTACGAATAGCCTATACATAATCTGACAAAAGATTGGCAAACAGCCTACATGCCTACACAAAAACGTCAGAAACTCCCATAGATAAAGGCTTTCCCGCAAACGTCAGCCTACACATAGCCTACACAAAACCTACACATAGCCTACACCATACAATTCAAGATTAACAAATTCAAGAATCAAAATTCCCTGACGCATCAAACAGCAGAAACAGTCGTCAGACAGAAAGCGAACAACTTAAACCAGCGAAGAACAAATATTCGATGGTAATGAATTAAATGTAGGATTAGTGTAGGCTTTGTGTAGGATTAGTGTAGGTTTTGTGTAGGTTTTGTGTATGCTTGTAAACACAGCAATCCCATTATTCATGGAGCTTTCCGGAGTGTTAGTGTAGGCATGTAGGCACGTAAGTAAAAAAGTAATTTACCCAGAAGCGCAAGGCGCTTATCTCGGAAGCACAAGGCGCTTATCTCGGAAGCACGAGGCGCTTATTCCGGAAGCACGGGGCGCTTATCTCGGAAGCACGAAGCGCTTATCTCGGAAGCACGAGGCGCTTATTCCGGAAGCACGAAGCGCTTATCTCGGAAGCACAAGGCGCTTATTCCGGAAGCACAGGGCCCTTATCTCGGAGGCACGAGGCCTTTCGCTGGGGATATCATTGGGATTTTAGGGTCTTGCAAGCAAAAAAAGCAGTCGAAACGCTTGGGAATAAAATAAAATTCCGTAACTTTGTGAGCGTAATGACACATTATTAACCTCCAAAAACCAAATACTATGGCTTACAAGATTATCGACATCGAGGGCGTGGGCGAGGCTTATGCTCCGAAACTCATCAAGGCTGGCATCGTGAAGGTCGAGGACCTGCTGGCAAAGTGTGCTACTCCTAAAGGTCGTGCTGCATTGGCAGAAGAGACCGGCATCAGCGAGAAGCTTATCCTGAAGTGGACCAATCATGCCGACCTGTTCCGCATCAAGGGCGTAGGTCCGCAGTTTGCCGAGCTGCTCGAAGCTGCCGGAGTGGACACCGTGAAGGAGTTCCGTCACCGCGTGGCCGAGAACCTGGCGCAGAAGATTGTTGAGACAAACGACGCAAAGCACCTCGTTCGTCGCGTTCCCTCTGTGAAGGAGTTGGTGAAGATGATTGCCCAGGCAAAGGAGCTCAAGCCCCTGATGACCTATTGATGCAATCGTCTGTAGAGAAACCCTCGTGAACGTATGGCCGGACGTCTGCGGATGTTCGGCCATTTTTATTAAGTGAAAACTCAGTAAAGCTATGAATAAGAATCTCTTACACGCCAGTTCCGTCAGAAGCCGTCTGTCGATGCTGGCTACATTAATTAGTGTTCTGATGCTCTCCGTCGGCTGCACATCGACGCAGAAGAGCAGTAGCGTCAGCCTCTCTCAGTTGCGCGAAGGCTTTGCCAATCCGCCCAAGGAGGCGAAGGTGCGCACCTGGTGGCATTGGTTGGACGGCAACGTGACGCGCGAAGGCATCACCGCCGACCTCGAAGCCATGCATCGTGTTGGCATTCAGGAGGCAACGCTCTTCAACGGAGGCATGGGCTTTCCGCAAGGCCCCGTCGAGTACATGAGTCCCGAGTGGCTCAATCTGCTGCAACATGCCGCAAGCGAAGCAAAGCGCCTCGGCATGGAGCTGTCCTTCCACAACGGTCCCGGATGGTCGTCGAGCGGCGGCCCCTGGGTGAAACCCGAAGATGCCATGCAGACCGTCACCTACAGCGAGCGTCGCGTAGAGGGCGGTCGCACCATGAGCGTCGTCCTGTCGAAGCCCAAGTCGCGCCACGAGTTCTACCAGGACATCGCCGTGCTTGCCTTTCCCACCCCGCAGAGAGAGCAACGCATCAGCGGTTTGGACGAGAAGACGCTCAGCAACAATCACTTCAAGAGCCACCTGATGCCCGAGACCCGCGATGTGGACGAGCGGGCCATCGTCAAGCGCGAGGACATCGTCAACCTGTCGGACCGTATGCTGCCCGGCGGCACGCTGACGTGGGAGGTGCCCGAAGGCAACTGGACCATCCTGCGCATCGGCTTCACGCCCACCGGCATGACCAACCATCCGGCGCTGGCCGGAGGCAACGGACTGGAGTGCGACAAGATGAGTCGCAAGGCGCTCGACGCCTTCTGGCAAGGCGGCATCCAGCCCATCATCGACAAGCTCGGCTCGCTGGTCGGAACAGCCCTTACCGGTTCGCTCATAGACAGTTACGAGGTAGGCTGCGGCAACTGGACACCAGGCTTCGAGCAGGAGTTTGCCGCTCGGCGGCATTACGACCTCATCACCTACCTGCCCGCCCTGGCTGGCTACTATGTGGATGGCGGCAATGTGGCCGAACGGTTCCTCTGGGACCTGCGTCTCACCGTCGGCGAGCTCATGGCCGAGAACTACTATGAATACTTCGGCGAGCTCTGCCACAAGCATGGCATGAGGTTTCTGACCGAGCCATATGAAGGTCCCTTCAACGCGATGGAGGTCGGCGCCCCGGCCGATGTGCCCATGAGCGAGTTCTGGGTGGGCAGCAACATGTTCGGCAGCGTGGCCAATCTGGCTGCCTCCATCGCCCATCAGAACGGCAATCAAGTGGTTGGAGCCGAGTCGTTCACAGCAGCTGGCGGCGAGAGTCGCCACCGCAACCACCCTGGCATGCTCAAGGCACAAGGCGACCTCAACTGGACGAACGGCGTGAACCGCTTCATCCTCCACACCAATGCTCATCAGCCTTGGGAGGTCGGACCAGGCTTCAGCCTCGGGCAGTACGGCACGAACTTCAACCGCCACAACACCTGGTGGGAGCAAGGTCGGGCCTGGATGGACTATTGTGCGCGTTCGCAGTACCTGCTCCAGCAGGGCCAGGGCGTGCAGGATGTGCTGGTCTTCATCGGCGAGTCGTCGCCCAACATGGGGAGCGATCAGCCCGAGATACGCCAGCTGGGACTGGATTACGACCAGATATCCGCCTCGGACGTGAGGAAGCTGACCGTTCAGGACGGCCTTCTGCGCACGGCCGTCGGTCGCACCTATCGCCTCATGACGTTGCCTGCCGAAGAGCAGCCCACGCTGTCGCTCCTGCAACAGCTCAAGTCGCTGACCGATGCCGGCGCCCTCATCATCGGCAAGCGCCCCGAAGGGTCACCGTCGCTGGACGGCTATCCGCAGAGCGACGTGGAGTATCAGGCTCTGGTCGACGAGCTGTGGGGCAAGGATAACAACGGGAAGATCAGGGACATCGGCGTAGAGGATGCCATGAAGGAGACCGGACTTCTGCCCGACTTCAGTGGCGGCTACGGCGACCAGCGGCTCTGCTTCCTGCATCGTTCTACGAGCGAGGCCGAGGTCTATTTCGTGTCGAATCAGCAGAAAGACTATCGCACCGAGCTCTGCCGCTTCCGCGTCGAAGGCCTGGTGCCCGAGCTCTGGAATGCGCAGTCGGGCAGCATGGAGAATGTTCCGGTGTGGCGCAGTTCCGACGGCATCACGGAGATTCCGCTCTCCTTCAAGCCCGAGGAAGCCTACTTCATCGTGTTCCGCCAGCCAGCAGAGGGCGACGTGCAATATACTGCCGCCAGCCAGACCCTCAAAGGCCCTGCGCCTGAGCTGCTTCCCGACCTCGAAATCGTGCGTGCCGACTACGGACAGTTCCTGCCCTTCGGCCTCGTGGACGTCACCGACAAGGTGAGCGGCCAGGTGCGCGACGGCCGTCTGTCCATCGATGCGACCAACGACTTTGCGGGCGGCGACCCCTGCTTCGGCATCGTGAAGAGCATGCGAGTGAAGTACACCGTCGGCGGCCAGCAGCACACCATCACCGTGTCCGAGAAGCAACACCTCGAGCTGCCGCAGCAGGGCGAGGAGGGCGAGCTGGCCATCCTGACGGCCTTCTACGGCAAGGTGCCCACGCTCTTCGGCAACGTTCGCGCTCCCGAGACCGTCGATGTCACCAACCTCTTGAAGCAGAAGATTGCGGCAGGCCAATTCATCATCCCTGCCAGCGAGATAAAGACCCCACTGCCCGGACAGGTGGAAGGCCTGGAGGCTCCGAAGCTACACCTTATATATAAGGTAGGAGAGACGTGGCACGACCAGTTCTTCACCGAGGACATGACCATCAACCTGGCTCAGCACAAGCCCGAAGCGTCGCTGGCCATCGAGGACGGCAAGCCCGTCTGGTACACGCCCGAGGCAGGTGAGCTGACGCTGACAAAAGTCGATGGAACCACAGCTCAGGCGCAGGTGGATGCCGTGCCCGACGTGTTGCCCATCGGCGGAACGTGGACCGTCGACTTCAAGCAGAAGTGGGGCCCACAGTGGCAACGTAAGTTCCCGGAACTCATGTCGTTCAGCGATGTGGACGACGACAACAACGTGAAGTACTTCAGCGGCACAGCCATCTATTCTGGCACGTTCGCCTTGCCGAAGAACTACTGCCGAGAGGACGTCCGCCTGATGCTCGACCTCGGGCAAGTCTTCGTCATGGCCGAGGTCTTCGTGAACGGCGACAGCCTGGGCATCCTCTGGAACGAACCTTACGAAACGGACATCACGAAGGTTGCTCGCGAAGGCGAGAACCAGATTGAGCTCCGCGTCACAAACCAATGGGTGAACCGTCTTATTGGCGACGAGCAGCTTCCCGCCGACTTCAAGGCCCAGGGCGAACACTACACCGAGTGGCCCGACTGGATGCAGAAGCCCGAGGCTGGTCGTCCCTCCGGCCGCACAACCTTCGTCGCACACAAGCATTGGCAGGCTGGCGACCAGCTCCTGCCCGCCGGACTCGTCGGTCCGGTCGTGATACGACCCTACGTCAGAGCAACCGTCGAGTAGGGGCTCAACTCAGCTCGCGACGCTTCCGAAACAGGCTTCTGCCGTTCTGTCAATCACGCCGGAGCGGTCAGAAGCCTGACCAGAACTGTCGCCAGTACTTGCGAGCCAGTTCGTCCCAACGTCCCACCGTGGCGTTGAAGAAGTCGGCGGTGTAGTCGTTGAGGAAAGCCTTGCGTTCCTTCTCGTCCAGGTTCTGCCAGGTCTGTTCCACGAAGGGCATCTCGCGCCGTCCCTTGTCGAGGAAATATTGCTGAGCGGCCTGCAGCGACTGACGCGTTTGCCCCCATTTCATCGAGGAAATACGGTTGGCTTCGCGGAAATGCCACAAGGCTGCATCGTCGCGTTTGCGGTGCTGACCGCAGACGCCAAGCATCATGGGCAGCTCCGTGCCACCCGCGAAGATGGGGAAGCGCGGCGACTGTCCGGGGTTGTCGAGTGCTATCCAAGCCACACCGCCGATGTCGTCGGGCAGCCAGGAACGCAGTTGTATGACGGTACTGTAGGCGCACCATGACACGCTCACCGTGCGGATGTTCTGCATCGTGCTGTCGTTCAGCAGTCCAGCATAGCGTCGTATCTCGTCGGGACGCATCCAGGGATTGCTTGCGAGCGGTTTGCCTCCCTTGAGCTTGACGTCGCCGCGACCCTTTGCGAGCGAGTCGATGCGGGTGGCAAGGCTCTGTTCCGTACCCTCGTAGTACGAGCCCAGCAGCTTCGAGACGGCTTCGACGGAGAGCTTCTCTTTGGGCCTCACGGATAGGGGCAATTCCTCCATTTCATCGGAAAAACCGGCATCAGGGTCCAGCTGCTGCATGATGTAGAGCTCGCGCACGCTGTAGTTCTTTGTTTCGCCAAAGTAGTTGCCGCCGGAATAGGCCTTCCAGAAGGAGAAATCCTCCTTGTCGTCCCATAGCTTCAGCTTGCGTGCTACGGCGAATACGTTGTCCGATGCCATGAAGTGGTCTTTGTCGGTGATGTCGATGCGCCCGATGCGTGAGATGTTAGCGCTGACGGCAACCTCGTCGTCCGGAATGCGTTGTGCTGCCCACACGCCGCCAATCTTATTCGGACCCTCGCCGAAGACCTCGAATATCCACACTTCCTGCTTGTCGGCGATGGTCAGACATTCGCCGCTGTCGCCGTAGCCGTACTCCTTGATGAGGTTGCCCATGAGCTGTATGGCTTCGCGGGCTGTGGAGCAACGTTGCAGGGCGATGCGTTGCAGTTCCTCTATCATGAAGAGTCCCTCCTTGTTCTGCAGCGTGTCGCGCCCGCTGATGGTAGTCTCGCCCATGGCCAGCTGTTTCTCGTTCAGACAGGGGTAGGCCGTGTTGAGGAAGCGGTAGGTATGCTTGGCTTGCGGTATGGTGCCGCGTTCCTTCGTGCCCGTCATGTCCTTCTGGCTTTCGGTGTGCATGAGTCCTTCGCGGATGGCGGTGACGGTGTCGCGCGGGAAGTCCCGGGCAGGCTCAATGCTCATCCAGGTGCGATACCAGGAGTCGCAGGTGTGACTTGTCATGACCGAGCCGTCGACGGAAGCGTTTCGTCCCACCATGATGCTTGTGCAGGCATCGCGCTCGGTCTGTGCCAAGGAGCTCAGGCAGAAGAGGATTGTGCTGAGTGCTAAGTATCTCATTGAGTTATCGTTTATGCGTTTCCGTGGAGAGCGGCCTTGCTATTTCTTCTTCGCGAGCTTCTTGAACTCTTTCTTCGCCTTAGCGAGCTGGTCCATGAATGCCTCGTTGTTCATCAGGGCAGGCAGGACAAGTGCTCCGACCATCTGTCCGGCCTTGACGTCGCTGTAGTGATGGAATCCCACAATCCATCGGCTGTCGCCGAAGTCTAGGCCGCGCTTGTAGAGCTGGTTCTGCCGTTCGGGATTGATGCATGCCAGCACCATCGACACGGCCACGCCTGTTGCGCTGTGTCCGGAGACGTAGCTGCCGTTGTGCCGCAAGTGCTCTTCTGCCTCGGGGACCGGTGTCGGCTCGTTGTAGAGGGCATAGGGACGGGTGCGCATGTAGAGGTTCTTCGTGCAACGAGTAGCGTAGCTGCCGGCATCTTCCTTCATCGTGGCGATGAGTTTGTAGATTTCCGGTGTGTTCTCCTTCGAGAGCTCATATCCGAAGGCCTCGGAGAAGATTTCCAGGATGTTGTCGGTCGAGGTGTTGGCATCCTTTACGGCCTGCTTGCCGCGCGGTGTCTCGCGAAGCGTCTTGCCGTACTGATACATGTGGAAGTCCTGTTCGAACAGCAGCGAACCGAATGCTGGTGGAGGTCCGATGAAAGTGGTGTCGAGCGGAGCCTCTTCTTTTGTCAGATAGTGATTGGACTGACCGTAAACGGTGATGGCAGCAAACAGAAGTGCTGCTATGCAGATGTTTCTTTTCATGGGTTGAAATATTAATAATGTTAGTAAAGTTTCGTTATTTGACAAGGACTTTCTTTCCGTCCTTGATGAAGATGCCCTTTTGCGGGACGCCGGATAGCTTGCAGCCGTTCAGGGCATAGATTGCCTTGTCGGTCTCAGTGGTGGGGGAGGGTATTCCCGTAATATCGTCGTCGGAAAGGACGGGGTGGATGGTGATGCGGTCGAAGTTCGGAGCCCAGAGGTCGTCGAAGGATTGTATGGCAACGGTGTTCGTGTTGCCCTCTTTCAGCGTGATGGGAATCATCTTCCAGGACATGCCTTCGGGGTCCCACGTGCCGGTGCAGTCGCCATTGTCGCGGAAGGTGATGGTGTCGCCCACCTGTTCGCCGTTGACCAGTAGCTTGGCCATCCGCGTGTCGCGGGAGATGGAGTAGATGGTCAGGATGTACTCTCCCGTGTGACTGGCCTTGATGCGGTTCCATTGCAGCTTGCCGCCCAGGCCGAGGTCGCCCACGAAGCCGCCTCCCGAGGCATGGAGCGAGGAGTAGGTCTTGCGCTTCGTGTTGCCCGTAATCGTGTTGACGGAAGCCTCGGCCTCGTAGGTGGTGCGCTCCAAGGGCACGTCCAAGTCATCCTGAGGCGAGAGCTGAATGAGGAATCCTCCCTCGCTGAGTTCCTTGATGCTCAGGCTCTTGCTCTTGTCCACCTGCTTCTTCTCGAATTTCAGGTCGCTGCGGCACGAGCCGTCGCGGTAGATGTAGGCCGTGTACGTTGTGCCTTCCTCCAGGAAGTCCAGCTTCAGGCGGCAGGTACGTTCGTTCACGCTGATGCCCGACACCCACCAGTCCTGGCCCTTCCTGCGGGCAACGGTGGCGTATGCCGATGGGTTGCCTTCCAGGAGCAGGCTCTCGTCCCATGCGGCAGGCAGGCGCTTCATGATGTCGCGTCCGATGAAGTAGCGCAGGTTCTCGGGGTTCTCGGCGATGTGGACGATGCCGCTCTCGAAGAGGGTCGTCAGCGCGAGGTGGTGTCCCATACTCTGCCATGTGTTGATGCTGCCTCGCCATGTGGCGAAGTCGCCCGGCGTGAAGTCCATAGCGCCTACGACGTTGCGGGTGAAGATGACGTCGAGGTGATGCTGTGCGGTGTTCCTTTTTGGGTTCCAGAACTGCTGTTCGCCTCCGTAGATGCCCTCCTGCGTCATGATGTGAGGATAGGTGCGTCGCAGTCCCGACGGCCGTGTGCAACCGTGTACGTTGACGAGCATCTGGTACTTTGCCGCCGCTTTGTAGAGGTTCTCCATGCGGGTCATGGACTCCTTCGAGTCGTCCTCCCAGAAGTCGACCTTGATGCCCTTGATGCCCCAGCCCTTCCATCTCTTGAGGGTAGCGTCCATGTTCGAGTTCGAGAAGTCCTGGCTGTAGACGAGTCTCGAGTCGCCCCAGAGCAGGCAGTCCACGCCCTTCGCGTTGGCTTCCTTTACGAAGCCCGGGAACCACGAGGAGCTCCATCCGGCATCAATCAGGTAGTATGGCCACCCCATGTCGGCAGACAGTTCGCAATGTGTCCACTCACCTTCGCGCAGACCGCCGTAGGCATCCCGCACTTCGCCCTTGCCGCCGTCCGAGCCGCCCCAGTACCAAGCTGCCACTCCGGGCTTGATCCAGCTGAGATCGGTCATGGTGGTTGGCGGACAGAGGTTCTCGGTCATGGTGGTCTCGAAGATGGTCTTGATGTCGCCGCACACGACCATGCGCCACGGCGTGTAGGCTGGCAGCGAGCTTGAGATGCGGTGCGCCTTCTCCTCAGCATAGTCTTTCGTCTGTCCTGTCCAGCTGAAGGAGAACTCTCCGGTCTGCTCCTCGGCCTTCAGGAGCGAGGTGCAGAAGATGCTGCGGTTGTCGGCTTCGGAGATAAGCATGTAGTCCTTGCCGTTGTAGACAAGTGTGGGTGTGTTGTATCGTGCATCGCCTGTTTGGGTCAGGGTCTGCCAGGAGGTGTAGTTCGCGTAGAGCCCTTCGTAGGGATAGTTCGGGTCGTTGCCGCCCGAATTGCCCAGGAATCGGCAGGCCGTGGTGCTCCGGATGCCTGCCACACGTATGCGGCTGGCCTCTTCGGTGAAGTTGGTCGTGGAGCGTCCGCTGAACTTGGGAATCACGTAGCGAAAGGCAAAGCCGTCGTCGTAGAGGCGGAACAGGACGTTCATCCTCCACGTCCCCTTCTGCAGGAGCACGGAGAGCACGTTGCAGAGGTCGCGGTACTGACTGCGTTTGCCTACCGGCAGCGTGTAGCTGTCATCGATGCTGCTGCTGTCAGTCTCCACCAGTTCCAGTCCTTCCGTGAGGTCTGTCGTGGCGAGCTTCAGGCCCAGGGGGGATTCATCGACAAGGGTGCGGTCGTCGCGGCTGACGGTGTAGCTGAGCCTGCCATCGGTCAGACGGACGGTAGCCCTCAGGTGTCCGTCGGGTGAGGCCACGGAAAAGTCGTCGGCACAGACTGCAAGGGTTTGCAGCAAGGCGGCGCAAAGCAGTAAGATTCTCGTTCGCATGATAATTAAAGTTAATCCTGTGCAAAGTTACGAAGAAGTAAGCAAAGCGCCAAACATAATGAGGTGTCAGATGCAGAAGAACGCCCGAAAAAGTACAAAAAACAGCACATTACATAAGAAAAAAGCGCGAAAATGCTTGGCAGAAAGAAAAAATGTCGTACCTTTGCAGCCGGTTTGGAAAAAGTCGTCTAGTTGGAATAGACTAAAAAGAAAAGATAGCAATGTCTAAGATTTGTCAAATTACCGGTAAGAAAGCCATGATTGGCAACAACGTGTCACACTCCAAGCGTCGCACCAAGAGGCACTTCGACGTGAATCTGTTCACAAAGAAGTTCTACTATGTTGAGGAGGACTGCTGGATTAGTCTGAGCATCAGCGCTTCCGGTCTGCGCTATATTAATAAGGTAGGGCTTGATGCCGCTCTGAAGAATGCAGTGGCTAAGGGCTATTGTGATTGGAAGAACATACGTGTAATCGGTTAAAAACGGAGGAGTAACGAAATGGCAAAGAAAGTAAAAGGCAACAGAATCCAGGTGATTCTGGAGTGCACCGAGATGAAGCAGAGCGGTCTGCCCGGCACATCGCGCTACATCACCACGAAGAACAGAAAGAATACTCCCGAGCGCCTCGAGCTGAAGAAGTATAATCCCATTCTCAAGAGAATGACTGTTCACAAGGAAATCAAGTAATTGAACGATTTAAGGATTTGAGGATTTAAGGATTCCCTTCAACAGAAACAAAAATCGTCAAATATAAAATCATTAAATCATAAAATTTAAGTTATGGCAAAGAAAACAGTGGCTACCCTGCAGACGGGTAAAACCGATGGCCGTTCGTACACCAAGGTTATCAAGATGGTGAAGAACCCTCAGACCGGTTCCTATGCTTTCGACGAGCAGATGGTGCCCAACGAGGCTGTGAAGGATTTCTTCAAGAACTAAGTAAATACTTTATAAACAAAAGGGCGGATGGCTGTAGAAGGTCATCCGCCCTTTTTGTGTGCCGTAGGGAAAGGCGAAGAGCGGCGCGAGGAATGATAGTTTGGAAGGAAGCATGATTTATTCCTTCTTCTTTGCGTCGAGGTGGTATGCGAACCTGATGCCGATGTGGTGGTGGCGGAAGTCGTGCCACGAGGTGGTCTGCTGGTAGGCGGACTGCTCGCTACGGCGGCCGTCCTCGTTGTTCAGGATGTCGTCGAACTCCAGCATGAGGCGCGCTTTGTTCTTCAGTATCTTCCAACCAATGGCTGCATCCCAGACGAGGATGTTGCGGTTCATGCTGCCGACGGTGTAGCCTCGGCTGATGCGCTCGGTGAGGGATGAAGCGAAGATAAAGTTGCCAAAGGTGGCCTCGGCCCGGAGGCCGAAGTTATTGTTCCAGTGGGTGGTGTTCTGTTCGGGCGAGGCTGTGTAGCGCAGGCGGTCGGCGCTGATTTCAGCGAAGACGGAGGCTTTGAGCCAGTCGTAGTCGAGCGAAAGGGTGAGGTTCTCGCGTGGGTTGAGGCTGCTCTGTCGGTTCTCTATACGCTCTGTTTGCGTAGGCAGGAGCGTAAGGTAGCCGTAGCGCTGACTGCCGTTCATGCGGAAGTCGCTTTGCAGGCGCAGGTAGTCGCCGAGGGCTTGGTCGAGGTTCAGGCGTATGTCCCATGAGCGGCTGCCACGGACGTTCACCGGACGGCTGACGTAGACGGCGGTCGCAGGGTCGTAGCTGAGGGCGGTGGTTGTCTCGCGGTCGTCGTGAGTGTAGCCGACGGTGGCGCTGAGCGAGGTCTGGCTGCGGGCGAGCATCATGTTGTAGGTCAGCTTCATGTCATGGACGTGCGTGTTCCGCAGGTCGGGGTTGCCCTCGGTGATGGAGAGCGGGTCGGTGAGGTCGCGGTAGCCGATGGTCTGGATGATGCTGGGCTGCCGTGTCGTGAAGCTGTAGTTCAGTTCGAAGCCGACGGTCTTGCTGAGCTTCCATGTAGCCCGCAGGGAAGGGTCGATGAAGACGAGGCGGCGCACGGCGGCAGTGTCGAGCGTGCCCCGCCGGTAGTCCTGGCTCTCGCGCTGCCAGCGGACGGAGATGTCGGGCATGAGTTGTACGGGCATGAGGTTGATGGTCTGCGCGAGTCGCAGGCTGTGCTCGTGGCGAATGTAGAGGTTGCGGTAGCTGTTGGCGGCATCGGCCGCGCCGTCGGTCAGGAAGTCGCGGTCGCTGCGGTTGCGGCTGTAGGTCAGCGAGTACTGTGCCTGCACCATCCATTTCTTCGTGAGCCATCGGGCATGGTGCGCCTCGGCTTTGACGGAGAACTGCCTGGTGGGTGACGTGTAGGTCTGGATGAGCTGCGAGGAGGTGTAGGCAGGGCTGTGCGCTGTGATGATGCGGTCGGTCCGCCCGTCGGTCTTTTCGTTGCGATAGTTCAGCTTAATGCTGGCTCCGAGTGCGCCGTCCTTGACGTAGTGCTCCCAGCCGGCCTGGGTGTTGAGGGCGGTTTGGCGGGCGTCGGTGTGGGAGGTGGTGAGCTGCGACAGTGTCGCAGCATAGGGGACGTTGGGGGCGAGGGCTTCCTGCTGCTCGGAGGTGCGGGTGCTGTGGGAGCGGCTGCCGGTGTGCTCTGCGCTGGCACTTAGCGTGAAGGTGTTCAGCGAGTCGCGTACCCAGCGAAGGTCGGCTTTCAGTCGCGGCTCCAGCTTGTGGCTGTGCTGCTGGTTCTCCGATGTGGTGCGGGTGGCTGCCGTGTTCGGGAAGTAGTTTTCCGTCACCTGGTGGTCGTTTCTGTCGTTGTCGTCGTGTGCAATGCCACCGGTTGCGCTGAAGTGGCTCTTCAGGTCGTGCGTTCCCGCCTTGCGCTGCCAATTGTGCTGCCAGCCTGCCGATGCGCCGTGCTCCTTGCCGAAGCCGTTGCCCATATTGGCAGTGCTCCCGTTCATGTTGCGCCGCCAATGCTTGTCGACGTTGTTGGCGTTGGCGAAGACCATCACGGGGTCGGTCTTTGACAGGCGGTTCATCAACAACTCGCCGTCGTAGTACTTCTCGGTCTGGTAGCCAGCCTTTACGTCGCCGTACCAGCGGTCGAGGAAGCCGGGCTTGATGCTGAGGTCGAGCACCATGTCCTCCTTGCCGTCGTCCTTGCCCGTGCGTTCGCTTAGTTCCGACTGACGGTTGTATGCCTTGATGTCCTGCACGGCCTCGGCTGGCAACTGCTTCACCAGGGCATCGCCGCCGAGGAAGCTCTCGCCGTCCATCGTGATGCGGATGGGCTTGCCGTTCCACGAGAGACGGCCCTCGCCGTCTGCCTCTACGCCCGGTAATTGCCTGATCAGTTCGTCGAGCCTCGCTCCCTCCTGCAGATGGAAGGCTTCGGGGTGGAAGACAATCGTGTCGCCCCTGACGGTGAAGCGCCGGGTGCGGCCCGTCACCTCCACCATCTTCAGCATCTGCGGCGACATCTTCAGCTCAATCATTCCGACGTCGAGCGTGTCCTTGCGGCTGTCGCTGAAGGCCAGCACCGGCTTCGACTTCGCGTAGTAGCCCAGCATAGACGCCTCGATGCTGCCGCGTCCGTTGGCAAAGAGGGTGAAAAAGCCGAGAGAATCGGCTTTCACACTTTCGATGGTGGTGCCGTAGTCGCCGAACCGCTGAGTCAACTTCACCGAGGCCTCGGGCAGCGGCTCCTTCGTCTCGGCATCCACCACGCGGCCCTTCACGATGTCGGCCTGAACTGTTGTCTGCTTGCTTACAAAGAGGCACAGCAAGAGCAGGATGCGGAGGTTTCCGCACCGGAAATGACTTGTTCTCATGTTGTATTAGGGATTAGTAGTCGGCGATTATCTGGTCGAAGGCGACGGCAGGGTCGGTGACGCCGCAGCCTTCCTTCTTCAGCTTCTGCTTTCGGTGCTGCACGGCGGAGACGGAGATGAGGTAGATGGCGGACAGGGCGGCATTGGAGAGCTGCAGGCGTGCCAGCATGCACAGGCGGATGTCGTCCTCGCTGAACTGCGGGTGCTCCGCTCGCAGGCGGCTGACGAAGTTCCCGTCGGCAGTGTCGAGCGTCATTTCTATCTCTCGCCAGTTGCGGGCGTTGATGACGGTACGCTTGCCTGCCGTAGGCTCCAGCATGTCGAGGATTTCGCTCTTGTCCATGATGTGGCCGCGCAGCATGGCTATCATGGCATCCTTCTGGCGCAGACGTTCCGCCAGCTGTTCCGCCTCGCGCTGGTGGGCGGTCCGCTCCGCTTCGTGCCGTCGCCGCACGTTGCCAGCCAGCCAGCGGAAGACGAGCAACAGGACGAGCACAGCCAGCACCAGCACGACGATGGCCGCCGTCATCAGCCTTCGCTGCAGCATGGCCGACTTCTTCACGTAGCCTGGCGCAAGGTATGTGTCGCGGTTGACGGAGAAGTTCTGCTCCTCCTGCTTCGTCTCGCTTTCATAAGATGGCCGCCAATGATTCGTGCTGTCTTCGTGGTGCTCCTGCTGGGCTTCCTCGTACATGCCGACAGGCACGGTGACCTCTCCGAAGGTGAACGTGGATTTTGATATGCGCAAGGTACATGTGTAGCCAAAGTCGTCGTGGGGCAATGCCCAGAGCGAGTCGAGGCAGAGAAAGATGGAGTCGCAGACCGCAGGCGAGGGAGGCGCTTCGAGGTGCCGCGCCGCGAGGGCAGCGATGCGTTCCAGCGAGCCGAAGTGATGCAGGTCGAAGGGAGCGCGGAGGAGCACGGTGTAGCCATAGTCGTTGAGCATCGTCAGCAGCCAGCGCGGCTGGTCGGGCGACAGGCGATAGTGCTCCAAGGCACGGTGCAGGTAGAACTCGGGGTAAGCCGTATTGTGGAAGGGCAGGCGATTGAAGTACTTGTCGTAGGCGCGGTAGGCCAGGGCGTGGTCCTCGGTCGTTTCGGCACAATGGATGGCCAGGAGGAAGAGCTGGTTGATCTGCACGGGCACGATGCTGTCGTTCTGCCGACGGCTGAGCGCAAAGCAGACACGCCCGAAGCGGCGCAAATCGTCTGCGTCGCCGGCTGTTCCTCCGAGGCTCTTCTCTTCATAATAATGGTATATGCGCAGGCGACAGCTGTCATCCGGCACGGCCTGGCCGTCCTTGTTCTGGTCGTCCGACTGGCGTGCGAAGGTCCATGCTTCGGCATCCGACGAGAGGCAGGAGGCTGTGTCGGCGCGGAGCAAGTACCATCGTTCCTCGTACACCAGGGCCCGCAGCAGGTCGTAGAGCATCCGCGAGCTTTCCGTCAGCCGCGTCGTATCGACCTGCTCCAGCAGCCGTTCCGTACTGTCCGCATCCGCGAACACAATGTTCTCTGCCGTCCGGAGCAACCGCTTCTGCGGCAGGTCCCGCAGGCTCCATCCTGTGCCGCCAGCCAAGGCCAGCACCAGCACCGCAACGACGATTCCAAATGTCTTTCTTTTCATGCCTTTTCGGTTTTTCTGCTGCAAAGGTACGGCAAATCTGCGGCTTGCACAAGGGATAAGGGTGGAAACCGTTCTTCTACCTGTTGCCTTCTGATATTTAACTGCTTGCAGGCTGATTTTCCACCCTCTTGCCATCCTTTGGCGTGGAAAAGCTGAGAGAAACAAATCAAAAGTTTGCCGACAGGAGCAAGTTGTTCCAGATATTTTCCGTAACTTTGCAGGCTGAAATATGGAAAAGAACCAGGAAATCTTCACTTATACGCTGCCCCAGGGGCTGCGCATCATCTGCGCTCCCGGGCAGACGGACGTTGTCTACATGGGCATTGCCGTGGATGCCGGCACGCGACACGAGCTGCCATCGGAGAGCGGCATGGCGCACCTGACCGAACACATGTCGTTCAAGGGAACCGGACGGCGCTCGGCACGGCAGGTCATCTCGTGCCTGGAGGGTGTGGGCGGCGAGCTGAATGCCTTCACGGGCAAGGAGGAGACGGTCTACTACTGCACGGCGCTCCGCCAGCATCTGGCGCGGGCCATCGACCTTCTGCTCGACATCACCCTCTCCAGCACCTACCCGCAGGAGGAGCTGAACCGCGAGGTGGAGGTGGTCATCGACGAGATTGAGAGCTACCGCGACCAGCCTTCGGAACTCATCTACGACGAGTTCGAGAGCCTGATGTTCCCGGGGCATCCGCTCGGAAGGAACATCCTGGGCGATGCCGACACGCTCCGCTCGTTCCGCAGCGAAGACATACGGCAGTTCACGCGGCGCCTATATCATCCCGACCGCATGGTGCTCTATGTGCTGGGCGACGTGAAGCCCGAGCGCGTGGTGCGTCTCGCGGAGCAGGTCCTGGCACGCTATGATATCAGTACCACCGCTGGAAAACTCGAGTACTCCCACGGTGCTACTGGAGTTTTCCCACGGGAGTACAGCCACATCACCCGCGAGCGGGGGACGCACCAGGCGCACGTCATCGTCGGAGCACAGGCGTTCGGAGCGGCCGACCCCAGGCATCTCCACATGTTCCTGCTGAGCAATATGCTGGGAGGTCCGGCCATGAGCAGCCGCCTGAACCTTGCCTTGCGCGAAAGGAACGGCTTGGTCTACACCGTAGAGTCGAGCTGCGTGGCCTACACCGACTGCGGCTTGTGGTCGGTGTATTACGGCTGCGACGCCCAGGACCGTGCCCGCTGCCGGCGGCTTGTCGCCCACGAACTGGAGCGACTGACGGACCATGCGATGCCGCAGCGCACGCTCGACGCGGCACGCCGACAGCTGAAGGGGCAGATAGGCATCTCGTACGACAACTTCGAGAACGTTGCCCTCGGTATGGCGAAGCGCTTTCTGCACTATGGCACCACGCTCTCCCGCGAGGAGTTCTTCGCGCGGCTCGATGCCCTCACGCCCGAGGACCTTCTCTCCACGGCACAGACCGTCTTTGCTCCCGACCGCCAGCTGACGCTGGAGTACGTCTGAAAAGAGCGCGTGCCGCCTTCCGTTCTGTGGAAAGCGGCACGCGCTTATCTCCGAAGCGGCACGCGCTTATTTCGGAAGCGCCTCGCGCTTATCTCCGAAGCGCCCTGCGCTTATTTGGGAAGCGCCTCGCGCTTATTTGTTACGCGGCAGGCTGCGGGAAGTTGTTCTGCCTTATTTCCCCAACTTCCAAAGCAGGTCGTTCATCTGACGAAGCAGGCCGACGGGGTCCATGTCCTTTTCGTATTTGTTCGAGCCGAAGTAGCGGAGCATCTCGTCGAGGTCTTTGGCCTGCTTGAGGTTGAGCGAGGGACGGAGCAGACGTATCTTCTCGTAGGCCTGGATGCCCTCTACAAGTCGCTCCATGCGGATGCTGCTGCCGTCGGGATAGACCAGGAAACAGTCGCCCGCGTACCAGCTTTGCCGGGGGTAGCGGCTGTCCTGACAGGGTTTCTCGGGCCAGCTGTTGTACGCCCAGCGCAGGTAGCCGTCGTAGCCGCAAGCCATGGCGTGCAGGCCGAGGTAGGCCGATTCGGCTGGAGGCGAGAAGGTGAAGGTGTTGGGACGGTCGGGACCACAGCAGGTGTAGAACGTTATCTTCTGTCCCTTGGCAGCCCGACGGGCCAGGGCCTCCTTCTTGAGAAGGTTGTACTGGAAGCCCACGCTGATGTCGTCCACGCGGTCCGCGTCCTCGCTGTCCACGCTGTAGTTGGCGGCACCCTCTATCTTGAACTCGGGGTCGGCCTCCTGTATGGTCCGCCAGGCTGCCTCCATCTGGTCTTTCGGGCGCTCGTCCATCGCGATATAGGTGCGGCTGAACCATCCCTTTTCTCGCAGGTGACGGCTCAGGTCCTTTAGGAAGGGCACGATGAAGTCGTGGTATTTCTGTTCGCCAGGCTTGCAGTCGAGGTATCGCACGTTGTTCGTGGCGCAGTCGTAGTAGTCGAAGCGATAGTGCCAGGGCACAAGGGTGTAGCAGTCAATCTGCTCCGTGATGCCGCACGACATCATGAACTCCACCCAGCGGTCGAACACCGTGTAGTCGTACTCCCACGTCCCGTCGAGGTTCTTCGTCTTGCCTATCATGCTCTCGAAGGGGTCGAAGGTCTGGCCGTTCCACGGCTTGTTGATGACGGAGCACGTGATGACCTTCTGCCCGGCAGCCGCCAGCATCTGCATGATGGGGCGCATCTTGTCGAAGTGCTGCTGGCTCCACAGCGGCACATCGAAGTAACGTGCCACGGCATACGGGTTCTGCCAGAGGTCGAGGTGGAAGCTCCACTGGCTTGGCTCGGGCAGCACGCGGTCGGCCACCTGAAGGACAATGGGAAGAGAGAGACCCTCTAAATCTCCCTTCAAGGGAGACTTTTTGTTATCCCCCTTTAGGGAGGATAACGTGCCCTTGTACGTGCCCGCCTTTGCTTCCGAGGGCACATGGATGTCGAGCCAGATGGGCTGAGCCGTGTTAGCTTCCACCTTGAGCGTCTCCGTCGGATCGAGGCGGTCCGCCATGAGGAAGGAGTCCTTCCGGCTGTTGTAATAGTCGGTCAGGACGTAGCGCACGAAGTACTTCTTCACGGCAGAAGCTGGGATGATGTTCTTCCCGCACCTGAGGTCGCTGACCTCGAACGTGACTTCCCCGAGGTCTTCCGATGCCCAGAGTACAGCCTGTGCCGACACCCTCTCTCCGCGCCATGCACGCAGCAGCGGCGACTTCTGTGTCGTCACCGGCACTTCGTTACGGGCATAGCGAACGTCGATGCTGCCCCAGCCAAACGTCGGCTGCGCCAGAAGGGAAAAGGGTGAAAAGGTGAGGAATTGAAAAGGTAAAAAGGAGAAAAGGTGAAAGGGTGAAAAGATGATAAGGACGAAAAGGAGTGTCCTCCTGAATCCTTTTTGGGAGAAGAAATGTCTTGGTTTCATGGTTTAGTAATTGTTGTTTGTTGTCTTTCCGCCACAAAAATACAAATAATTTGTGAGTTA
>CADCCR010000020.1 GCA_902799985.1 uncultured Bacteroidales bacterium
CAGTTCTTCGGCTGTTGCCTCAGGCGCAGGCGGTTCTTCCCTTTGGTCAGGCGCAGGCGGAGCTGCGGAACGTTAAAATATATTTCTGTGTTTTGACTTTCCCCTTCGGGCCGCCGACCTCAGTTCTGTGATTTCTGTGTGATATTCAAACGAATTAAAGTAACTTTGATTTTTCACTTTTCACTTTTCACTTTTCACTTTGCCGAAGGCGAATATAGCTTGCCCTTATGACCTGCGGAACAGGCTCCAGCCTTTCTTCTCGTTCTTTGAGCCGTAGCCGTAGCCATATCCGTAGCCATAACCGTAGCCGTACTTCTTGTGCTGGCTTCGGCTGTCGTTGATGACGATGCAGAGATGGTTGAACTTCTTCTCCTGATGCAAGTGCTCCAGCTCGGGCAGGAAGCGGCGGTCAATCTTCGTCTCGCGCAAGACATAGATGGTCATGTCGGCCACGCGGGCTGTGATGCCGGCATCGGCCACCATTTGTGCGGGCACATTATCGATGACAACGTAGTCGTAGTGCTTCTTGAGCTCCTCGACACAGCGGTCCAGACGGTCGCTCATGAGCAGTTCGGTGGGATTGGGTGCAACGATGCCGGCAGGCAGAAAGTCGAGGTTGCACTCCTTGCTCTGGGTTGTCACGAGGCTCAGTACATCGTCCTCTGCCCCAGAGAGGTAGGAGGTGAGTCCCAGCTTTCCGCCCATGCTGGAGAGTCGGCTCTGTGTGCGTTTGCGTATGTCGGCATCGATGAGCACAACCTTCTTGCCGCTCAAGCCGAGCGTGGCAGCGAAGTTGCGGCTGATGAATGTCTTGCCTTCGCCGGGCATGGTGCTGGTGAGCATTATCACGCGCGCGTCCTTATTTATAAATGGCATGTTGAAACGCATCATGCGGAATGCTTCGACGATGACATCATCGTTCTGAAGCGAGACGACGAGGTCGGAGCCTTGAGTGCCAGATTGTGTGTGAGGCACGTCGCAGAGGATGGGTATGGTGGTGTACTTCTCCACATCCTTGCGCCCATGGACAGTGGTGTCGAAGGCAATGCGCAGGCGGAAGTAGAGGAAGGGAACGAGGATGCCGAGAATGAGTGCCGCGAGCATGGTGACGAGCTTGCGTGGCGAGATGGGTATGCGGCTGCCGAAGGGCTGTTCGACGACGCGGATGTTGGCCTCGGTGATGGCGAGCTGCAGGGCAGTCTCCTCGCGTTTGTTGAGTAGGAAAGTGTAGAGTGTTTCCTTGATGGTCTGCTGGCGCGTGATGTCGATGGCAGTCTTCTCTTTCTGCGGCACAGCGTTCAAGCTGCCTTGCAGAACAGCTTCCTCGGCTTTGGCTTTGTCGACCTGCAGCTTGAGGCTTGCGCTGTAGCCTTTCAGCGAGGCAGTGATGGCGCTTCGCATCTGTGAGAGGTTGAGGTCGAGGTCCTGAATGGCGGGGCTGTTCTCCGAGGAGTTTTCGGCGAGTCGGTTGCGCTGGAGCATCAGCTGGTTGTAGTTGCCTATCTGTGTTGAGATGCCTGCATCGGTGATGCCGCCCATTGATGGTATGAGGTTGTTGCCGTTGCTGTTCTGTGTCAGGTAGTCGACGAGGTACTCCACCATAGCATATTGTGTCTCAGCCTGTACTGTGCGCTGACGGGCTGAGCTGCTCTGTGTGATGAATGCTTCGCTGTTGGCTTTGAAGTCCACCAGTCCGCTGTTCTGCTTGAAGTCGGCCATTCTGCCTTCCACCTCGCTCAGTTCGGAGTGGATGAGTGCGATGCGGTCCTCGATGAACTGGTAGGTGCTTTTGGCAATCTGGTTCTTGTCGTCGATGATGCTGCGCTTGTAGGCATCGAGGAGGCCGTTGAGTATGTCGTCGGCGCGCTTGATGCTGGTGTCGGTGCAGGTGATGCGTACCAGTGTGCTTTCCTTGTCCACTTCGCTGCTGTTCACCTTATTGTATATCATGATGGCAGCGTCCTCCAGGCTGATGCGCTGAACGTTGACGCTCTTTTCGATGAATTCACCGAGCATGGCTTCGTTGGGCGTTGCCACGAACTCGCCGAAGGGAGTCTTCACGGTTTTGCCCCATTCGACTGTTGCGGTGAAGTCGGAGTCCTGCATGGTGGGGCCGTATTTGACGTCGGAGATGGTACCGCCCCTGTTGCTGTC
Organism: uncultured Bacteroidales bacterium; assembly: GCA_902799985.1. GTDB lineage: Bacteria > Bacteroidota > Bacteroidia > Bacteroidales > Bacteroidaceae > Physcousia. The sequence continues at coordinate 2,155 of CADCCR010000020.1, forward strand.
GATGGTCAGCTTGAAGCTTGCGGGTACGGTGAACTCGGTGAGGAAGTTGATGGTGAAGGGCCGCTGGTTGTAGAGCGACACATTGCGGAGGCCGATGCGTGTGTTGTAGAGAACATCGAGCTGTAGGTTCTTGGCCACTTCGCGTGCGAGCTGGAAGGAGTGGAGGATGTAGACCTCGTTCTTGACGCTGGAGCCGGTCAGTACACCGTTGAGTTGCATGAGTGCATCGGTGTTGATGCTGGAGCGTCTGCTGCCGCCAGCGCCGTTGTCGTCCTTGACGAGCATTACTGCCTGCCGCTGGTAGACGTTGGACTTGGAGGCGAGATAGAGTCGTGCCAAGGCCAAACAGAGAATGACGGAAAAGAGGAACCAGCCCCAGTTGTTGAGGAAAGTGTCGAGTATGTCGCGCAGGGTAAGTGTGTCGTCGATGGTGGCACTCTTGCGGCGGCTGTGGGCTGATGAGCTATTGCTGATGTTTTCCATTTCTTCGATGATTTATCTTTTAAGTGCGACGATGAGTGAAACGATGCTCACGACCATGCCGACCACAGTGCTGCCGACGGACAGCCATGTGTAGCTGGTGCTGCCTTTCACGCGCTGGCTCTTGTTGGGCTGAACATAAACGACATCGTTCTGCTGCAGATAGTAGGCAGGGGAATTGAATATGGCCTGGTTGTCGAGCAGGTTCACCTCGTAGGTCTTGCGTTGTCCGTTCTCTTCGCGCACCACCAGGACATTGTCGCGATAGGCGCTGTTGTTGAGGTCGCCAGCCTTTCCGAGAGCTTCCAGAATGGTGAGGCGTTCGCCCTGATAGGTCTGTGTGCCGGGGTTTCTCACGTCGCCCAGGATGGTCACCTTGAAGCTCATGATTCTTGTGTTGACCACGGCATCGTTGATGTAGCCCTCGTTGATCATGCGACTCTGCAGCATTTGTGAAATTTGGCGCGTGGTCATGCCGCCCACATGGAGTGTGCCGAAGATGGGGAACTCGATGTTGCCGTCCTTGTCGACCTGGAAGTAGGAGACGCCGGAGGAGACGTTGATGGTGTTGGTGCCGGTCTGCGAGTTGTTGCCGCCGCCGATGAGGGTGTTGTTGTTGAAGCTTTTTATCAGTTCGTTGTCCTTGCTGGCCACGGAGATGGCAAGCTGGTCGTCGGGCTGCACCTGCAGCTCGAAGTGCTCCTCAATCTCCTGGGGCACAGCATAGGCCTGAGTGGCTCCCTGCAGATATATCATTTTCTTGTTCGAGATGCATGAAGTCATCAGCCCCATGCACAGGGCACAAGCAATAAGCGAAATTGATGTCCTTTTCATTATATTTTTGTCATTTAGCATGCAAAAGTAATAAAAAAAACACAAAGCAGGCGCAGATAAGTGAATTTATTTGCCAAATTTGTGCGATTTGTTGCAAAGAATTGGTAACTTGCAGCCGAAAAAGTCGTATTAAGTACCTAATGCCTATGAAAAAGCGACTGGAAATGATTCTGCTTTGCCTGCTTGCGGGCCTCTTTTGTGTGGCACAGGAAATGTTCAAGGGCAATGCGTCGTACTATTCCGACAAACTGCATGGGCGTCGCATGGCCAATGGCGAGCGCTATCATCGCGACAGCATGACATGTGCCCATCTGAAGTTTCCTTTCGGCACGATGCTGAAGGTGCGCAATCCCCTCAACGACAGGACAGTCATTGTGCGAGTCACCGACCGCGGCCCTTATTCAAGGCGTTTCATCATCGACCTCAGCCGGGCTGCTGCAAAGAAGTTGGGCATCATCGCAGCCGGCTTCAGCCAAGTGGAGATAACGCCTTTCCATCCCGAGGTGGTGCCCTACAAGGCAGAGGAGGACAGCCTGCCGGAAGTGCCTGAGCTCAACTTGCAATATACGCCGGTTGCCACATATCCCGACCCTGTTTGGCAGCGTGACTCGACTGATACTGAGTGACCTGGAGCTCCTTGCACCCTGGAGTCAGACTCTTTTCGCCACAGAGACAACTATCCTTCTCCACGGAGACAACTCTCCCTCTCCACGGAGACAACTCTCCCTTTCCACGGAGACAACTCTCCCTCTCCACAGAGACAACTCTCCCTTTCCACGGAGACAATTCTCCCTCTTCACGGAGGCAATTCTCCCTCTTCACAGAGACAACTTTCTCTCTCCACGGATAAAAACTTTTTCAGTGGTTTGGAAATCTATTTCAAAGCCTTGGAAATATATTTTAGTGGCTTGGAAATATATTTCAGAGCCTTTGAAATAGTTTTGTTGCGAGCCGGTAAAGATTTTATTTCTGACCTTTCCGAATTTTTATACCTTGTTTCAAGGTAAAGTTCTAATAATTTTACTACCTTTGCACCAAAAATAGAGCATGAAGCAAGTGCTTTTGTCAGTCATAATTCCTGTCTATAAAGTAGAGGAGACGCTGGATCGCTGCGTGGAAAGTGTGCTGCGACAAAGTGTGCCAGGCAGCATGGAGGTGATACTCGTGGATGACGGTTCGCCCGATGGTTGCCCGCAGATGTGCGATGCTTGGGCTCAGCGCGACGAACGCATCCGAGTGGTCCACCAGGATAATCGCGGTCTTGGAGCAGCCCGAAATGCAGGCCTCGATGTCAGTCGGGGCAGCTATGTGACCTTCGTGGACAGCGATGACTTCCTTGCCACCTGCACCTATTTGCCTTTGATGCAATGGCTTACCGACCATCCCGAAGCAGATGTGCTGGAGTATGAAGTGTGTCTGATGAAGGACGACACCCAGAATCTGACGTTCGCCGATGCCCTCTATCGGGATGCTCGGCAGTACTGGTTGCAGACAAGAGCCTGGTGGCACGGCTATGCCTGGAACAAGATATTTCGTCGAGAGCTCTTCGAAGAGGTTCACTTCGCAGACAATCGCTTCTGCGAGGACCTGCTCCTGCTGACACAGGTGCTGGAGCTGGGGCCAATTGTCGCTACAGCCCATCAAGGTACATATTATTATATATGGAACGAAGCAGGCCTTTCGGCAAATGTCTCGGCCCGGAAGACCCGTCAGCTCCTCGAGACGACGATGTATGCATGGCGAGCCTTGCGGATGAACATCTTCTCCCATGGCGCTCTCGACTTCCTTCGCTTCATGCTCTATCGGCAGATTGACCACTATCATGCTTCGGGCGAAGTGTTGCTCCGGTGGCCGTTTGTCCGTCTCATCTGCTGGCTGCATGGCAAGTTCGACAAGCGTCGTTCCGCGAATTAAACCATTCCCCGTTTTGATTGTCAAAGTGATAATGAAGCAGAAATCATCTATTTTATACCGTTTAGGTTTGTTCCTCATGGCGAGTCTTTTCGTGGCATCTTGTGGCGAGAAGAAGAAAGAGGCCGGCGAGAAAGTGCACTACAAGACGATGGTAGTAGGCATCGGCGATGTGACGCTGAACCAGCAATACAGCGCTCGTCTGACCGGCAGGCAGATTGTGGAAGTGCGTCCGCAGGTGTCGGGCAACATTATGCGCATCTGCATCAACGAAGGCGATTCCGTCCGGCAAGGGCAGACCTTGTTCGTCATCGACCAAGTGCCCTATAAAGCTGCCTTGGAAGTGGCTGTCAGCGCTCGCCGAAGTGCAGAGGCAAAGCTTTCGACGGCCAAGATGAACTACGAGAGCGAGCGCCTGCTGAAGCAAGGAGATGTTGTGTCGGACTTCTCCGTCGAGACCTCCCGCAACATCTGTCTGGAGGCCGAAGCTGCTTTGGCTCAGGCACGGGCACAAGAGACAAATGCCCGCAACAGCCTGTCGTACACGACGGTGAAGAGTCCCGTCAACGGTGTGGCTTCGATGATTCCCTGGCATGTTGGCGCGTTGGTCAGCAGCAGCATCAGCGAGCCGCTGGTCACCGTGGTAGACGATCATGAGGTGTTTGCCTATTTCTCGATGACAGAGAACCAGACACTCGACCTCATCGAGCAATATGGTTCCGTGGCCGAGTTCATCCGACAGGCTCCTTCGGTCAGTCTTCTGCTGAGCAACGGCAAGGCCTATGGTCAGGAGGGACGCATCGATGCCATGAGCGGAACGGTGGACGAACAGACAGGAGCCGTCACTTTGCGTGCCACTTTCCCCAATCCATCGCGCCTGCTGCACAATGGCGGCATGGCAACGGTTGTCGTGCCAACGCATCGCTCGAGCTGCATCGTGGTGCCGCAAAGTGCTACCTACGAGCTGCAGAACCGCTCGTTCGTCTACAAGGTGGTCGATGGCCGTACGAAAGCAACTGCAGTCGAGCTCTTCCGCCTCAATAATGGTCGCGAATATATCGTGGAGCAAGGACTTGCCGCAGGCGACACCATCGTGGCCGAAGGAGCAGGCTTGCTGAAGGAAGGAGTGCCGGTGGGGGAATGACTGTTAAAGATTAAAGAATAGGGATTAAAGATTAAAGAATAGGGATTAAGGATTAAAGAATAAGGATTAAGGATTAAAGAATAAGGATTAAGGAATAAAGAATAGGGATTAAGGACTAAGGTGAACGTTCGTACTTTCATAGATAGGCCGATTCTGTCGGGTGTTATTTCGGTACTCATCGTTTTGGTGGGACTCATTGCTTTGTCGCGGCTGGCGCTGGAGCAGTTCCCCGAGATTGCACCGCCCACGGTTCGCGTGAATGCCACCTATACAGGTGCCAATGCCGAGACGGTGCAGAAGAGCGTCATCGTGCCTCTCGAGGAGGCCATCAATGGTGTGGAAGGCATGATGTATATGTCGTCCACAGCCTCCAATACAGGCAACGCTTCCATTAGCGTCTTCTTCCGCCAGGGCACCAATCCCGACATGGCGATGGTCAATGTGCAGAACCGCGTTGCCACCGTGCAAGGCCGCTTGCCCAGCGATGTAGTGAAGGGCGGTCTGACCGTCCGCAAGCGGCAGACAAGCAACATCAAGCAGATAACGCTCTACAGTCCGGACGATTCCTTCGACCGCACTTTCCTTGCCAACTACACGAAAATCAACATCGAGCCCCGCCTGAGCCGTATTCCCGGAGTAGGCGAGGTGAACGTCATCGGTGCCGACTACTCGATGCGTATCTGGCTCGACCCGCTCAAGATGGCTCGCTATGGCCTCTCGCCCGATGACATCAACCGTGTCCTGGACGAGCAGAATGTGGAGAAGGCCACAGGCACTCTGGGCGCCGATTCCGAGAACACATTCCAGTATGTGCTACGCTATCGCGGTCGCTTCGAGGAGGAACAGGAGTACGAGCAGATGGTCATTCGTGCTCTGCCCACAGGCGATGTCCTGCGCATCGGCGATGTGGCGAAGGTGGAGCTTGGCTCGCAGAACTACAACTTCATCGGTGAGACGAACGGACACCCCGGCGTGAACATCATGATAAACCAAATCAGCGGGTCGAACGCCAACGAGATAATCATGGCGATTGACCGCGAGGTGGAGGACATCCGTGCAGGCTTGCCGCCGGGCATCGTCATCGAGGACCTGGAGTCGAAGAAAGACTTCCTCGATGCCTCGATAACCAGTGTCCTGGAGACGCTTCTCGAAGCCCTGCTGCTGGTCATTCTGGTGGTTTATGTCTTCCTGCAAAGCTTCCGTTCGACGCTCATTCCTGCCGTGGCCATCGTGGTGTCGCTCGTCGGCACACTGGCTGCCATCTATGCCATCGGCTTCTCGCTCAACATGCTGACACTCTTTGCCTTGGTGCTCGTCATCGGAACCGTCGTGGACGATGCCATTGTTGTCGTGGAGGCGGTGCAGGCCAAGTTCGACGAGGGCTATCAGTCGGCCTACGAAGCAACGGTGGATGCCATGCACGGCATCACTACAGCTCTCGTCACCACTACACTTGTCTTCATGGCTGTCTTCGTGCCCGTCAGCTTCATCAGCGGCGTCACTGGCACCTTCTATACACAATTCGGTTTGACGATGGCTATTGCCGTTGCCATCTCGCTTTTCAATGCCATGACCCTCTCGCCGGCCCTCTGTGCGCTCATCATGACGCCGCATGCTGTCGAAGAGTCGTCACTCAGCTTCTCATCGCGCTTCCACCTGGCCTTCGATGCAGCGTTCCGTCGCATCGTCGACAAGTACAAAGGGGCCGTGGGCGCTTTCTTCCCACATCGCTGGATAGCGGCAGCCTTGGTGCTGGTGGCTGTCATTGGGCTTGGCTGGCTGATAAAGACCACGAAGACCGGCCTGGTGCCCAGCGAGGATATGGGCACGATATTCATCAATGTGCAGGCATCCCCTGGCTCGACCTTGAAGGAGACTTATGCCATCCTGCAGGAAGTGGAGCGTCGCATCCAGGACTTGCCGCAGCTGCGCACCTATTCGCTCGTGGCAGGCAATAGCGTCGGCTTCGAGCAGTCGGCCTCGAACGGCAACTTCACCCTGAAGCTGAAGAAGTGGGACCAGCGCCGTGGGAAGGAGGATGATGTGCAGGCTGTGATGGAGGAAATCTATCGGCGGACAGCCGACATCGGCAACGCTAAGATTCAGGTCAATACACAAGCCATGATTCCCGGCTTCGGCCGCATCAACGGCTTCGAGCTTTATGTGCAGGACAAGAAAGGCGGCACGATGGAGGACCTCCTTTCGTATACCAACCGCCTGATAGCTGCCTTGAACGAGAGGCCGGAGATAAGCCGTGCCTTCACCAATTTCTCGATGAACTATCCGCAATATCGCGTTGAGGTGGATGCCGTGCTCTGCAAGCGTCATGGTGTGTCGCCAGCCGATGTGCTCAGCACTTTGAGCGGATATGTGGGCGGCACCTATGCATCGAATTTCGTACGCTTCACCAAACTCTATCGTGTCATGGTGCAGGCCTCGCCGCAGTACCGCCTCGACACAGAATCGCTCAACGGCATTTTCGTCCGCAACGACAAAGGACAGATGTCGCCCATCGGCCAGTATGTGAAGCTGACGCGCATCTATGGTTCCGAGACCTTGTCGCGCTTCAACCTTTTCCCCAGCATTAGCGTCAGCGGAACGCCTGCCGAGGGCTACAGCACAGGCCAGGCCATACAAGCCATCCGCGAGGTGGCAGCCCAGCAGTTGCCCGAAGGCTATGGTTACGAGTTTGGCGGCATGACCCGCGAGGAGGCTTCGGCCCAGAACACTACAACCTTAGTCTTCATCATCTGCATCGTCTTTATCTACCTCATTCTCTGTGCCCTCTACGAGAGTCTGTTCGTCCCGCTGGCCGTTATCCTGAGCGTTCCTTTCGGCCTGGCCAGCTCGTTCATCTTTGCGAGGATGTGGGGATTGGAGAACAATATCTACATGCAGACGGGCCTCATCATGCTCATAGGCCTGCTTGCCAAGACTGCCATCCTGCTCACCGAATATGCCAGCGAGCGACGCAGACAAGGCATGAGTATCGTGGAAGCAGCTCTCGATGCAGCAGCCGTTCGCCTTCGTCCCATCCTGATGACGTCGATGACGATGATTTTCGGCCTGCTTCCTCTGGCTTTGTCAACGGGAGTCGGTGCCAACGGCAACCATTCGCTTGGTGTTGGAACCATCGGCGGCATGCTTGTCGGCACTCTGGCTCTGCTTTTCATCGTGCCAGCCCTCTTTATCGTCTTCCGCAAGATAGAGGAACGCGTCTTCCGCCGCAACCGAGAAGCTTGATGCTCAGCTGAGGTTTTGCATGTCAAGAAAGTCCCCGGACACGTGCTTAGTTGCCCCCGGACTCGTGCTTAGTTTTCCAATGACACGTGGCTAGTTTCCCAATGACACGTGGTTAGTTGCCCACGGACACGTGGCTAGTTGCCCACGGACACGTGGCTAGTTGCCCAATGACACGTGGCTAGTTGCCCAATGACACGTGGTTAGTTGCCCAATGACACGTGGTTAGTTGCCCTTGGACAGCAAAAATCAATCCGTTTAATCCGTTTAAATCCGTTGTAGAATATAAATCAGTTTAATCAGCTTAATCTGTGGTTTTCGATGTTCTGTGGGTTTATTGAATGAAGGTTCGGCCTCTTTGCACGTAGACTTGGCCCTTCCTTGTATCGGAAGGGCAGAGTCGGATGCCACCGAGGGTGTAGAGGTGTTGGTCGGAATCCTTCTTCTCGAAGGCGGGAGCGGTGCTGCCGATGCCTGTCCCGTCCTCGTAGGAGATGGTGACGATGTCGTCCTTCTCGACACCCGGAATCGTGTAGACGTCTCCGTTGTGGATGGGTGCTACGCTCTCGCCGTTCACGCGAATGGTGTAGCCAACATCCTTCAGTCCGGCATAGCGGATGTGGAGGGGTTGGCCGGCCTTGCTGACGATTGTTGCAGCCGTTATTTTACCTTCCAGCCATATCTCATCGACGATGAAGTTGCCCTGAGCCTTCAATCCGCGCACGCTTCCGCTCTTCCATGCCGAGGGTAGGGCAGGGAGGAGGGTGACGATGTCGTCGTAGGACTGCAGGAGCATTTCGCAGATGCCGCTGGTACAACCGTAGTTGCCGTCAATCTGGAAAGGAGAATGTGCATCGAACAGGTTGTAGTAGCAGCCGCCGTAGTTACCCATTTCGATGACATAGCTGCCCGAATGCCTAAGCGCAAGGTTGAGGTTTTTGCGGGCGCGGTCGCCGTCCAGACAGCGGCTGTATGTGTTTGTCTGCCAGCCCATCGACCAGCCTGTCACATCGCCATTGCGTGCTATCTGTCCGTTATAGGCAGCCGTGAACAGACGTTTGCCCTCTGTGGTCTGGTCGAAGGCGCTAACCTGTGCCAGCGGGTAGAGAGCCATCAGGTGCGAGAGGTGACGGTGTCCTGGGTCGGAGAGCGGATTGTTCTTCCATTCCGAGAGGCACAGCTTTCCGCCATAAGTCTCGGTCCAGAGTCCGCGGTCGAAGTTGTCGTAGAGGTCCTGGATGGCTGATATCTCGGAGGCTGTGAGAGGCGAGTCGTTGCCCAGCTCTTTGTGCCCTTCCATCACATTTGCCAGCACCTCGTAGCTCGTCTGCTGCGCAAAGGCTGTTACGTCCGTCGGGCCATGCTCGGGACTGAACTCGCCCGTTATCTCGTATCGTCCTTTGGCATCCTTTGTGGCTATCGACTTGATGAACAGGGCACATTGGTACATGACAGGCAAGGCTCGGCGCAGGAAGTCACGGTCCATCGAGTATTTGTAGTATCGCCATAGATGTGTGCAGTACCATGCTCCAAGCGTCTTCATCGAGTTGTTGCACCATGTCGATGTGCCGCCGAAGATGTTGTTCTCTACGGCTACTGTCCAGCCTCGTGCTCCGCTCTTTATCTTGGTGGCCAGCTGGTACCAGGGGGAGTTGCTGCCTGGTGCGCCGAGGTCGAGGATGTGGTTCAGGAAGGGCAGGTGCATCTCCGAGAGGTTGGCAGGGTCGGCCGGCCAGTAGTTCATCTGCACATTGATGTCGGCATGAATGTCGCAATGCCAGAAGGATGTGTTGCTGCGGTCGTTCCAGATGCCTTGCAGGTTGGATGGCGCGTGAATCGATTGGTCGAGGTTCGCGCCGATGGTGAAGTAGCGGCCGTACTGGAAGTAGAGCGTTTCGAGGAAAAGCCCGTCGCTGCTCTGCCTGTTCTGTTCGGAGGCATTGTAGAACTTGATGAGGTTCTCGGTGGTCATCGTGGACGAGCCGCCCAGCTGCAGGTCAACGCGGTTCATCAGACTGTTATGCAGCGCCTTGTGGTCGGCCAGAAGGCTCGCATATTCCTTGTCCATGGCATCTGTGATGCGCGATGCGACGGTTGCTGCCAGCCCCGATGCTGTCACTCCGCTCACGCATCCAGCCTTGCTCGCATCATAGTCCGTTGCTGCCGCCATGATGATGTTTGTCCATGTGGCATTGCTCACGTTGATGCCTTCTGCTGTGACGCTCAGTGTGCCGTCGGTCTTCACCCGCAGCTGTGTGTTGTAGCTGACTATCTGCAACTTGCCGCGGAAGGTGGCGGAGGCTGTCCCGTCGTTTTCTGCCGCATAGGTCACACCTCCGGCATTGATTTGTCCGTCCGGTGCATAGCTGATGTCGAGTGCCAGCGGCTCGGTGCCTTCTGCTTCGTATCGTGCCACAAAGACGTGGTCGGTGGACGAGGCAAAGTAACGGCGGCGGAAGCTTGTCTGGTGGTCGGGAGACTGGAAGTTGACGCCAGCCACGCCATCGATGATGTCGAGGTAGCGGCTGTAGTTCTCAATGGGTTTGTTGTCGCTCTTGGCCGACGAGAAGGTGTTGCTCTTGTCCTTGACCAAGATGGAACCGAAGTTCTGGAAGTAGCCTTGTCCCACAGAGCTGCCGTTCGTTGTATAGCCGCTCCAGAGCGTCTTCTCGTTGAACTGAATGTCGTCGCAGAGGATGCCGCCGCGAATGGTGGCTCCCAGCTGACCGTTGCCCATCGGAAGGGCGTATTCCATCCATGTGTCGGAGACGCCTGTGGCCGTGGCTGGTGTGTCGTACCAAAGCGAGAGGTCGTGGATGTCGGTCGGTCGGGTGCCTTTCTCGCCTACGCAAAACTCGGTGGGAAGCACGTCGGCTTCTGCCACGAGGAAGACGATGTTACCTGCTTCGCCGCCCGACCACAGTCCTATTTCCTTGCCGGCACCTGTGCCGCCCCATTGGTTGAAGTAGCGGTTGGTCTGCGATGCTGCGCCATTCCATGATATCTCGTACATGCCGTTATAGTTCGCGTTGGCGGTCTCCTCGATTTTGAACCCGTTGGCATCAGCATTGAGCCGTGTCTTCAGTCGGCTGCCGTCGTAATAGGCGCGTCGGCCCGAACCCTTGTTCACGAGCTGGAACTGCCCGGCTTCGCCTACGAGTTTCCATAGCTGGCTTGTCTCGCCGTATCTGCGTGCCTGTGTTGTGATGTTCTTGCTGGCTCCCATGTCCTGCAGGACGAGGCTGGAGTTGGCGAATGTCACGTAGAAATAATTGTCCTCCTGTCCGTCGGCGCTGAAGATGTCGTCGGGAATGCCTTGGATGCTGAAGATGAAGCGCGAGCCTGTGTCGCTGCTGCCCGATGCATTGTTCCAATAGGCAAGGAAGTTGCCGCGCTTGTTCCAATAGTTGCTGGCTGAGCCGTGGTCCTTTATCCAGAAGCCTTTGCCATTCTTCCCCATGTCGAACTTTGTGACGTTGGAGGTGTTGCTTGCGCTGACCATCTTGGCCCGTGCGCTGGCCTCTGTGCCCGACATGCCGAGCACATAGTTCCCGCCTCGTGCTTTGTTGTAGAATGTGTAGCCATCGGTGTCGTTGCCAATGAAGGTCCAAAGGCCATTGTCGCTTGTGTCCTCTGTTGTATTGCTGAGCATCAGGTAGACGCCGTTCATGTAGGCTGACTTGGTACTCAGGTAGCCTCCGTTGTCAACTTTGATTGTGTACCATCGAGCCTTGCTCAAGTCTGTGGCATTAGTCCATCCGGCGAGTAAGGCAAAAAGAGCAATTAAAGGGAATCGTTTCATGGTAGTGATGATTGTTTGGTCGTTGTTTTTGATGTTCTGTTGGGTTGTTAATTGTTTCGCTGTGGCGTTATTTCGTTATTTCGACATTTTGTTATTTCGATGTTTCTTTTCTTTATTCTTTCATTTCCCTTTCATCCTTCTCGCAGGAAGTCGAGCATCTCGAAGATTTCTTCCTTCGTGGCTTGTTGGTTGATGCGGATATCTCCGATGTCGCCAAGGAGTGTGAAGTTGATGCTGCTTCCTTCGTTCTTCTTGTCGTGCGTCATAAAGGCATAAAGCTTGTCGTACTGCTTGCAGTCGAGCGGGAAGTCGCCATAGTTCTGCCTGATGAATTGCACTGTGGCCCGAAGCTTGTCCTTCGGGAAGTTGCATTTCACGACGCTCAGGTAAAGCTCGCAGACAAGTCCCCATGCTACGGCATAGCCATGCAGCACAGTTCGTTCCTCCTCCAAAGCCAAGCTCTCGAGGGCATGACCAGCCGTATGTCCCAGGTTCAATGCTTTGCGGATGCCTTTTTCCGTAGGGTCTTCCTCCACGATTCGTTCCTTCACAGCCACGCTCTTGGCAACCAATGTGCTGAGATGGCTGTAGTCGAGGCGGTCGAAGTCGAAGCGCAGGAGCTCAGCCCAGCTTTCTACGTCGCTGATGAGGCCGTGCTTCAGCATCTCGGCATAGCCGGAAAGCATGTTCCGCATGTCGAGCGACCGCAGGAACTCGCTGGAGAGGATGACCGTCCGGGCGCAGTTGAAGACGCCAATCTCGTTCTTCAGTCCGCCGAAGTTGATGCCTGTCTTGCCGCCCACGCTTGCATCCACTTGGCTGAGCAATGTGGTGGGAAGGTTGATGTAGGCAAGTCCGCGCTTGAAGGTGCTGGCAGCAAAGCCCCCCAAGTCCGTCACCATGCCGCCGCCCAGGTTCAGCAGGAGCGAATGGCGTGTGGCACCTCCTTGCTGCAAGGCTGTCCAGACATGAGTCAGCGAATCGAGCGTCTTGTTCTCGTCCGTGTCGCCGATGGTTATCATTTGTGCACCGTCGAAGCAAGGCAAGGCGTTCACCAAAGGCCAACAGAGGCGGAGTGTAGTGGTGTCGGTGAGCACGAAAAGTCGGTCGTGCGGCACGCGGGCCACGGCGTCCTCGATGTCTTGCCCAAGGTCGCGGCTGATGATGATGTCTTGTCTCTCCATATTATAAATTATGTGTATCTCGCGACAAAGATACGCATTATTCTCGACATAAGAGGGCAATGGCAAGGGAAACTGCACTTCGGAAGGCATTTTTGTGGCAAAGTGTTTTGTTTTCTCGCAGAATAAGTATATCTTTGTGACGAAAATCACACTTTAAAGCACGAAGCACACATGTTTTCCGGAATAGTAGAGAGTATGGCTCGCGTTGTAGCCATAGAACACGACAAGGACAACGTTCATCTGACGCTTACCTGTCCGTTTGCCCATGAGTTGAGTATCGACCAAAGCATTGCCCACAATGGCGTTTGCCTGACGGTCGTTGCCATTGACCATTCTCCATTGGCCAATGAGCATTCGGCTATGCCCCCCAAACCTGTTGCAGAGAAGAATGATGGTCAATGTTCAATGGAGAATGGTCAATCTACCTACACCGTCACCGCTATGCGCGAGACATTGGAACGCAGCAACCTCGGATTGCTTCGCGTGGGCGACGAGGTGAACGTGGAACGCTCGATGCTGATGAACGGACGGCTGGACGGCCACATCGTGCAAGGACACGTCGACCAGACAGCCACCTGTATTGCCGTCGAGGACCAGCAGGGCAGCTACCAGTACACCTTCAAGTATGAAAGCACGAAGGAGATGGTTAGGCATGGCTACTTCACCGTCGACAAGGGTAGTGTCACAGTCAATGGCGTTAGCCTGACCGTTTGCCGTCCGACGGAAGACACCTTTCAGGTCTGCATCATTCCCTACACCTACCAGAACACCAACTTCCATGCCATCAAGGTGGGCACAGTCGTCAACATCGAGTTCGACATCATCGGGAAGTACATAGCACGAATGCAAGAAATTCAAAGTTAATAATTTCAAAATTCAAGATATGAAGAGGTTTTCTTATTTCCTTATTCTCTTATTCTCGACAGTTCTAACTGTTCAGGCCGGAAAGCACATCGCCCTTTGGCCTAAAGGCAAGATGCCCGACACGCAGCCACAGCAGATTGCTGCCATGACTGCTGAAACAAGTCAGGAAGGGTTCAATCCCGACAAAAGCCGGATGCCTTATCTGGAATGGATGGAGAAGCCCGAAACGTCGAACGGCGGTTGCATGATTCTCATCTCGGGCGGAGGTTACAACAATACTTGCGACAACAACCTCATCGCTCTTTGGACGAAGCGCTTCACGGAACTTGGCTTCCAATGTGTCAACTTCGTCTATCGCACCCCTCGACCCGAAGGTCTGCCCATCTACAAGACCGCCTGGGAGGACGGCCAGCGTGCTGTTCGCATGGTGCGCAGCGAAGCAAAGAAGCGTGGCTTCGACCCTGAGAAGATTGGCACCATCAGCATGTCAGCCGGTTCGCACTTGGCTTTGCTCCTTGCCACCAGCTCGCAGACACCCGCCTATGCCCGCATTGATGCCCTCGATGATGTACCTTGCCATGTGAACTTTGCTATCGTCAATGCACCGGCCTACGTGCTTAGCGACAGCGAAGGCGGCACACCCAATGTGCGTCTCGGCTATGGTCCTGATGTCAAGCTCGATACCATCTTCCACTTCGACGAGAAGACTTGTCCGATGAGCTTGCATCATGGTGGTAACGACCCCTATAGTCCGAATGCTTCTACTATGGTGTTCCGCCAGTTGCGCAAGCGGAAAATAAATGCCGAACTGCATCTCTATCCGGGCAAAGGACACGGAGCCTTCGGCTTGGAACGCGGCATCGAATTCCTGCAGCAGATGGGACTGCTGCTCACGCCACTTGCTCCCGAGGAAGACATCATGAAGCGCTTCGATAATGACAACGACCGTGCGAAGTATGCCAAGGAGAACATCTGGCCCGATGGCAAGATGCCTTATCCGCAAGCCAATCAAGGCACACCCTATATCGAGTGGCACATCCCTGCCAATCTCAAGACGAAAGCCATACAGATCATCTATTCCGGCGGCAGCTACATGGGCAACGGCCCTGATGGATTCGAAGTGGCACCAGCCCGTCGCTACCTCAACAGCTTAGGCATGGCAGTTGTGACGATGCGGTATCGCACCCCTCGTCCTGCTGCTGAAACTGGTTTGAAGAAGCACATCTCTGCATGGCAAGACCTCCAGCGTGCCATTCGCATCGTCAAGAGCAAGGCTGCCGACTATGGGCTCGACCCGAACAACATCGGCATCATGGGCAGCAGCGCCGGCGGACATCTCACCTTGATGGGCGTCACATCTTCCGTGCAGCAGGCCTATCTTCCCATCGACAATCTCGACAAGCAGCCCTGCAACGTGCAATGGGGCATTGGCATCTATCCCGCCTATGCCTTGACAGATGGGGCAGAGGAGAACAATACGACGAGCGGAACAGACGACAGCGCTGTCCTCGTACCAGAGTTTAACTTCGACCTCAAGACTGTGCCGATGCTTTTCGTCCACGGTGACGAGGACGGCTGGGCAGCCATGAACTCCGTCAAGACTTGGGAGAAGATGCGTGCCATGGGCATCCAAAGCGAACTGCACATCTTGGCCAAACGCAACCATTGCTTCCAGCGGACGGCTTCACCAGGGACTGGCAGCTACACTTATCTTGAGAGAATCAGCGACTTCCTGAAGGAAATGAAAAAGCTTTGAAGTGGTTGGTGGTTAGAGGATACCTTTGGCCCTTAAGTGTCCCCTTATCAATCCTCCAACCTCTAACCCTAACCTCCAACCCCTAACTTCTAACCCTTAACTTCCAACCTCCAACTCCTAACCTCCAAGCCCTAAACAATGATTAACATCATCGCTGCCGTTGCCGAGAATAATGCTATTGGTCTGAAAGGCAAGCTTCTCTACTGGTTGCCGGCTGACCTGAAGCGCTTCAAGGCACTCACAACAGGCCACACCATCATCATGGGCCGCAAGACCTTCGACAGCCTGCCTAAAGGAGCGTTGCCCAACCGCAGGAATGTCGTGCTGACACGCAGCAAGAAGGACTTTCCGGGAGCGGAGAGTTTCTCCTCTCTGCAAGAAGCCCTCGCCAGCTGTGGCGCTGAGGAGGAGGTCTTCATCATCGGTGGGGCAAGCGTCTATGCAGAGGCTTTACCCCTTGCCAACCGCCTTTGCTTGACGGAAGTTCACGACACACCACGGGAGGCCGACGCTTTCTTTCCCGCTTTCAACCGCGATGAATGGGAAGTTGCCTTCCTCGAAAAACATGAAAAGGACGAGAAGCACGCCCAAGACTTCGACTTTATAGATTATGTAAAGAAAAGCTCCCTCTAAATCTCCCACAAGGGAGACTTCTTGACACTCCCTCTCGGAGGGAGACGGAAGAGGGGATAATAAATGCAAATTAGAGAATGAAACAATACTTAGACCTCCTGCAACGCATCCTCGACGAAGGCGTCAAGAAGGAAGACCGCACAGGCACAGGAACCATCAGCATCTTCGGCCATCAGATGCGCTTTGACTTGAACGATGGCTTTCCCTTGCTCACGACAAAGAAGGTGCACCTGAAGAGCATCATCTACGAACTGCTTTGGTTCCTGCAAGGCAACACCAATGCCAAGTGGTTGCAGGAGCGTGGCGTTCGCATCTGGAACGAATGGGCCGACCCCGAGACGGGCGACCTCGGCCACATCTACGGCTATCAATGGCGTTCATGGCCCGACTACAACGGCGGTTTCATCGACCAAATACAGCAGGCTGTGGACACCATCAAGCACGACCCCGACTGCCGCCGCATCATCGTCTCAGCTTGGAACGTGGCCGACCTCAAGAACATGAACCTGCCGCCTTGCCATGCTTTCTTCCAGTTCTATGTCTCCCCTCCTTCCGAGGGGCAGGATGGGGCTGGCAAGCTCTCGCTGCAACTCTACCAGAGAAGTGCCGACTGCTTCCTCGGCGTCCCCTTCAACATCGCTTCCTACGCTTTGCTCTGCATGATGATGGCCCAGGTTTGCGGCCTCCAGCCGGGCGACTTCATCCACACGACAGGCGACACACACATCTATCTCAACCACCTCGACCAGGTCCATTTGCAACTCTCCCGCGAACCTCGCAAGCTGCCACGAATGCGCATTAACCCTGATGTGAAGGACATTTTCAAGTTCCAATACGAAGACTTCACCCTCGAGGATTACGACCCTTGGCCCGCCATCAAAGGAACAGTCAGCGTCTGAGCAATTCTACAGGCCAAAAAGTTCGAATAGGAAGTCTTCTTTCCTCCAAATAAGCGGAGAGAAGTGTCCTGCGACAACAAATGTAGAAGAAATAAAGTAAATAAATGCAAAAAAGTTTGGCGGTTTTAATAATAAAATGTAAATTTGCAAGAAGAAATGTGAAAAAGGCGTGATAAAAGGCCTTCGAAGCAAGTAAATAACGAAGAAAAGAACAAAACTAAAACACATACTTTACTTTATGAAATCAATGAAAATAATGTTGTCTGCCATGTTGCTGACAGCGAGCCTTGGCGGTTTTGCCCAGGATGACGACGAACTTCTCGGCTTAACAGTAGGTGAAGAGACTGTTGATCTAGCAGAAGTCTCTGCCCCCACAACACCTTCCGAGAAGCCTTTCTTCCACAGGGTACACATCGGCTACACCGGTACCAACGTCAAGTACACGAACTTCGGACAGTCGCCCGACTATAACAACCACTTCCTGAGCGGTGTCTCGGTGGGTTGGACTGGCGACTTCAAACTGCTGAAGACCCAGCCCTTCTATTTGGAGCTTGGTGCTACCCTTACCTACCACACGGGCAAGAGCAAGGGTGACAGCATATATATCTATCACTCCAACGTGGGCGACGGCGAGGAAACTTACCGCCACTATCGCATTCAAGCCTTCTCACTTACGATTCCTGTTAACCTGTCATGGCAGTTCAAGAACCCCTTCAACGTGGAAGGTCTCACCCTGGCTCCCTATGCAGGTGCCTATCTTCGCTTCAACCTTGTTGCCAACCGTTGGGAGACAACCACTTCCACAGAGTTCGTAAAGGGTAACGACGGCAAGGGCATACCCACCACCACCACTCTTACTCGTCAGCACAAGAGCTTGATGAAGTCGGAGCGCGACGGCGGCTGGATGTATGGCAGGCTCCATACTGGTAAGCTCGCTCAGTTTGGCGTGCAGGTCGGCGTGAACGCTTTCTACAAGAGGTATTCCTTTGGCATTGCCTATATGCACGACCTTACCCCGTTTGCCGGTCACACCAGCTCTGGTCAGCTCACCTCGAAGGAAACGAAGGAAGGCGGTTATCTTCCCAGCATCGGCACGAACTGCGACGAGAAGATTTCCACAAGACATAACTTCGCCATCAACGTCGGCTACATCTTCTAAACAAGATATTCTTTCACAGATAAAGCGGCATCCCGGAGCATCCTCCGAGGTGCCGTTTTTTTTATGCCTAATATAACTTTCGATCCTGCGCAATATCTCCTTCAAACTGTCCGTTGCAATTAAGTCCCACCTCCACAGAAGCTTTTCCTTCTTCCCGCTGCCTCATTTCCATTGTCCCATAGCCTCATTTTCATTGTCCCGCAGCCTCATTTCCATTGCCCCATAGCCTCATTTTCATTGCCCCATAGCCTCATTTTCATTGCCCCATAGCCTCATTTCCATTGTCCAATAGTCTCAATTTCATTGTTCCGCTGCCTCAATTCCTGTATTCCACAGAAACAATTTCTTCTTCCCACAGATACTATTTCTCCTCGGCGTGGACATAAACTTTTTCAGTGGCATGGAAATATATTTCAAAAGCTTGGAAATATATTTTAGTGCCTTTGAAATATATTTCCAAGCCTTGGAAATAATTTTGTTCCATGAAGCGAAGGAAAATGTCCTCTGAGTCGAACGAAAAGGTTCTCTAAGACGAGGGTAAAGGTTCTCTGAGTCGAAAGGATAATATAGCTGTTCGCTAATAGTTATCCCGCAGGGCAAAGGGGCTGTGAGCTCATTTGTTCTGCGGGCTAACTATTTGTTGAGACATATCGTTTTGAACGTCGTAACTTATCTGTTCAGGTATTCCCTGTAAGCACGGGGCAGTTCCTTATCTTTGTAGACGTCAAAGGCTTTCGTTGCTATGATGAAGCGTTCCTTGTCGTTCCTCAGCAGGTACGAGCAAATGGCATAGTCCACCATCTTCCTTATCTGCGAATTCCACGAAGTTGTCGGCACGAAGGGATACTGCCTTCCTTTGTTGATTTCCCGATTTACTATCAGACAATATCTTCCTTCGGCTCTCGACGAAAGGCTTGTGGCAACTGGACTTGTCGAGGATGCAAAGGAACTTCTCGCTCGTTTCGAAGTCCCCTTCCTCGATGCTGTAGTCCACCATTTGCCTGAGGCTCGAGAAGCAGATGTTGTTGGCTTGCAGCAAACCATACTCCTGTGCATGATGGAAAGCCTCGTCGTAGACGCCCAGGTTTAGGTAGAATAATCGGTTGAACTGCAGTGAGATGTGTCCTCCTTCGTGCGGATAGTAGAACATATTCTCGTTGCTGATGGGGTAGTCCAGCAGGTTGTCGGGCAATGTGCCGAGGGCGCTTTCCGCCGCGCTGGGCCTCTCTCTTGGCGTGAGCCTTGTAGAGCACGTCTTCCCATCGCAGCTCGTTTGCCAGGCATGTCATCATCTTTATCTGTTCGCCATCGAGGTTGTTGCGGCTGGTCAGCGGGTCGATGTTTGCGCCCCATTTAGTGTAACGCTCCTGGTAGGGGATGAAGGCAACCTGCTGACTGTAAGTGAGCGGAGCTATGACAAGCAAGGCGACGGCTCCTGCCATGCCTCCCCAGAGGTAGGCTTTCTTCCCCTCTTCTCGGCGGAGTAGGATGAAGACAGCTTGCATCGCGATGAGAAGAAAGAGCATTGGCGTGCGCATCAGCATGAAGCCGATAGGGACACAAAGCAGGCTCCATAGTGCTTTGCCGATAGGGTGGGGGATGGACTGATACGCCAGAAGCAGGACAAAGAAGAACAGCCATTGCAGTTGGAACGAGAGGAAGAAGGGACAGTAGTAGCCCAGCAGGACAGGAGGCACAAGTCCTATCCAGCAAAGCCACGTGTTTCTGCGGGACTTCTTGGATGAAGATGCCTTCCGATTGGGCTTTTTTGTCCGCGATGAAAAAGCGGAGAAGGCTTGCGCTGCGAGCAAACCGATAACTCCCAGCACCAATGCTCCGATGCTTGCACCAACGAAGGGCGAGCTGTAGAACTGCATCAGCCAGTCTGAAAGCCAATTAGTTGCGGCAGGCAGCATCGCCAGTTTCATGTGCCAGAAGTCCCTTGTCAGCACCCAGAAGTCGTCACCCTCCATCGTGATGTATGTGTAGGGGAACCTTGTGGCGGTGTAGATGGCAAAGAGCGACACCAGTGCTGCAAGGACTATATAATATATAATGTGTTGCTTCTTCATGCTTGTCTGTTCACTCTTTGTCCTTAAAGAAATCTGCCATCACATCCTTCGGAACGTTCACGGGCGCCTTTATAAACTCCGGCACATTGTAAGCCATCAGCAGAAGCACATTGTCCTCCGGGTTCTGCTGCGGCAGAAGGAAGGGTTTGTGGAAGCGCTTGCCGTCCCAATAGGTGAGCATCAGTCGGGTGTAGCGTCCGTCGAAGCGTTTTGTGACGTACATCATCCACTTGCCGTTCGAGCTCCATGCATGGAAACTCTCGGCGCGGTCGCTGTTCAGGATGTCTGTCGATACCATCTCACCTGTCTCGAGGTCCATCATCTTCAGGTCCGATTCCGAATGGTACAGATTGTATCCTCCGCATTCGCCAAGCGAGAAGAGCATGTATCGTCCGTCGGGTGTCAGCCTCGGCATCATGGCTGTGCCGCCCTTCTCGTAGGCGCTGTAGACGGTATCGATGGCTCCCAGCTCTCCTGTCTCCTCGTCGAAGGGCACGCGCACGATGCTGTAGTGCAGCTTGTCGGTCTCCATAGGCATGTTCACAGGCTTGGCCGTGCTGAAGTAGAGCCACTTGCCATCGGGCGAGAAGGAGGGGAACATCTCGAGGTTGAGGCTGTCGGTGAAGCGTTCGTCCTGCAGGACTTTCTCATTATCAATATCGTAGACGATGAGGTCCGACCACAGGTCATAGACCTCAATCTTGTTTTTGCTCTGCCCGTAGAAAGCTTGATGGGTGGAATTGCTCGAGAAGGCGATGTAGCGTTTCGACGGGTGCCAGATGTTGTATGAGCCGTGCCTGCCGCCGCTCATCTCCTTGATGTCCACCTTCTTCATCTTGCCGTCGCGCATCACGATGGTGCCGCCGTTCTTCCCTCTGGCGTGGAAGGTGAAGTCGAGCGGACTGTAGTTGGCAAACGAATGGCAGTTCACGCAACCTCGGTTGTTCTGCGAGTTCTCGATGATAGGCTCCACGTCGAAGCAAGTGATGTTGCGCTGATAGATGCCCATCCTGTTCCAACTCTCATAGCCGGGCGGAATGAGTCGGTAGGCTATCCAGGGGTCTGTCTCGTCCTGGCTGACGTAGATGTTGAAAGGTTTGTAGGTGATGCCGTCCGGATGTTCCTTGTTCCAGACCGAAACAGTGAGTGTCAAGTCTCCTCCCAGCTCTCCCTTTGGGGAAGTGCCTCTCAGAAGGCGATGCCATGCCTTAAGTGGCATCTCCACATGGTCTGTGCCGGTTGCGTCTATCGTTTCTCCTTCGTCGTTCTCAACAATGACGCGAATGTGCTCGGCATCAGGGACAGAGAAGTTCAAGGGGCAGATGTTCATCGGCACCGTCACACCGATGTAGTCGGGATATATCTCGGGCAGAGCATCCACCTTGTCCTTGGCTTCGCGTCGGGAACAGGAAGCCATCGCGACAATCATACAAAGTAAATACAGATACCTTGCCCTCATGGTATTGAAGAATAAAAAAAATCCCCCTTCTCCTCGCTGAGGGGAAGGGGGGGATAAGCAGTCTTTACTTCTTGTTCAGATAGAGGTCAGCCTGTACGGCGCAAGCCACGGTGCAACCTACCATCGGATTGTTGCCGATGCCCAGGAAGCCCATCATCTCAACGTGAGCGGGCACTGAGCTTGAACCAGCAAACTGTGCATCAGAGTGCATGCGGCCCAGCGTGTCGGTCATGCCGTAGGAAGCGGGACCGGCTGCCATATTGTCGGGGTGAAGCGTGCGACCTGTACCGCCACCGCTGGCTACGCTGAAGTAAGCCTTACCTGCACGGATGCGCTCCTTCTTGTAGGTGCCAGCCACGGGATGCTGGAAGCGGGTGGGGTTCGTGGAGTTACCTGTGATGCTGACGTCAACGTCTTCCTTCCAAAGGATAGCCACGCCTTCGCGAACGTCGTCGGCACCGTAGCAGTTCACGGCAGCACGAGGACCGTTAGAGTAGGCGATGCGCTTCACTTCCTTCAGCTCGCCAGTGAAGTAGTCGAACTGAGTCTGAACATATGTGAAGCCGTTGATGCGGCTGATAATCATGGCAGCGTCCTTACCCAGACCGTTGAGGATGCAACGCAGGGGCTTGTCGGCTGGTCTTGACTTGTTGGCCATCTGAGCAATCTTGATGGCACCTTCGGCAGCAGCGAAGCTCTCGTGGCCTGCCAGGAAAGCGAAGCACTTGGTGTCGGGGCTGAGCAGACGAGCACCCAGTTCGCCGTGGCCAATACCTACCTTACGGTCGTCAGCAACAGAGCCGGGAATGCAGAAGCTCTGCAGACCTTCACCAATATAGTTTGCAGCCTCTACGGCATCCTTTGCTTTCTCCTTCAGAGCGATAGCGGTGCCTACAACGTAAGCCCACTTAGCGTTCTCGAAGCATATCATCTGTGTCTCCTCACAAGTCTTGTAAGGGTCGAGGCCTGCAGCCTCACATATCTGGTTGGCCTCTTCGATAGAAGCAATACCATGTTTGTTCAAGCAAGCAAGAATCTGCTTGATTCGGCGGTCTTGTGACTCGAATTTAACTTCTCTAATCATAATGTATTCCTCCTATTCTTTACGTGGGTCAATACTCTTCACTGCACCGTCCTCGGCCTTTGTGCGACCGTAAGTGCCAGTGACACTCTTCAGGGCCTCGTCGGCAGGAACGCCTTTCTTGACGGCATCCATGAACTTGCCCATGTGAACGAACTCGTAACCGCAAACCTGGTCGTCCTTGTCGAGGAACATCTTGGTGATGTAGCCCTCGGTGAGCTGCAGGTAACGGGTGCCCTTAACCTTCGTACCATAGAGGGTACCGGTCTGGGAGATGAGGCCCTTACCGAGGTCTTCGAGGCCGGCACCAATCATCAAGCCACCTTCCGAGAAGGCGCTCTGTGTGCGACCATAGACAATCTGGAGGAAAAGCTCGCGCATAGCGGTGTTGATAGCGTCGCAAACCAGGTCGGTGTTCAGCGCCTCGAGAATAGTCTTGCCGGGGAGAATCTCACTTGCCATTGCAGCAGAATGAGTCATGCCGGAACAACCGATAGTCTCTACGAGAGCCTCTTCGATAACGCCGTCCTTCACGTTGAGCGTCAGCTTGCAAGCACCCTGCTGAGGAGCGCACCAGCCAATGCCGTGAGTCAGACCGCTGATGTCCTTGATTTCTTTTGCCTGAACCCACTTGCCCTCTTCAGGGATGGGAGCAGGACCATGGTTGGGACCCTTGGCCACACAACACATGTTCTGTACTTCGTGTGAATAAACCATAGATAAATAAAGTTTAAAAATTAAAAACGTTTCGTTATTTCGTTATGACGTTATATCGTTATTTCGTTATGACGAGGAGTTCTCCCCTTTGTGGGAGTTAGAGAGGGCCCTTAGTATCCTAATTCCCTCACTATCTTGCTGATTTTCTCCATCGTGGTAAGTTGGGTCGGCACGAGAGGCAGACGGAGCACGTTCTGTATCATTCCCATCTCGCTGAGCATGGCTTTCACGCCTGCTGGGTTGCCATCGACGAAGAGCAGCTTGAACAGCTCTGTGAACTTGTGGTGAATGGTCAGCGACGAACTGTACTCTCCTCTGAGAGCAAGTCGTACCATGCGGCTGAACTCGGCTGGCAGAGCGTTGCCAATCACGCTGATGACGCCAACTGCCCCAAGGGTGATGAGGGGGAAGGTGATGCCATCATCGCCACTAATCACATCGAAGTGCTGCGGCTTGTTCTTGATGATGTCGTCCATCTGCGTGATGTTGCCGCTTGCCTCCTTGATGGCCACGATGTTCTCGAACTCGCGAGCCAGTCGGAGCGTCGTCTCAGCCGTCATGTTCACGCCCGTTCTGCCGGGCACATTGTAGAGCACGACAGGCACTGGGCTGACCTTTGCTATGGCTGCGAAGTGTTGGTAGAGGCCTTCTTGCGAGGGCTTGTTGTAGTATGGACAGACGCTCAGCACGCCGTCGATACCCTTCCAATCTTCGTTTTGTAACTCGTCTAAGATGGCAGCCGTGTTGTTGCCGCCGCACCCCATCAGCAGGGGCACACGACCGGCCACACGTTCCACCAAATGTTCCTTCAACAATCTTTTCTCTTCGCGGCTCAGCGTAGGTGTCTCAGCGGTGGTGCCCATGATGCAGAGGAAGTCAGCCCTCCCCTTTATCTGGTACTCCACCAGTCGGTCGAGTGCGTCGAAGTCGATGCTCCCGTCCGTCTTGAAGGGAGTGATGAGGGCAATGCCGAGGCCGCGGAACTTATTTTGTGCCATAAATGGTATTCTGTCAGATTTGGGGTTTAAGGTCGCTTCACAACCTTACAACCTTATAACCTTTAACCTTATTCTTATTTCGCGCTGCAAAGATACGAAAAAACGGGCGAATTACAAAAAGAAAACCGAAAAGATTTACTTTTTATTTCAGAGTGCAAAAAGATGATTGCATATTTCTTCTGCCATATTATTGAGAGCCATACAATCCGCGCGGCTGATTTTACGCTTGCCTGCATCATACGTCCAGGGACTTAGTATCAGGACACGACCTGCTGCACAAGCATCAAAAAGAGCATCGGCGGGCTTGTAATAATCACGGAAACCATTGTCAGCGAGGTACACAAACGGCAGTTGCTCACGCAGAAGCACCTGCATTACCTGCTTCTCATGTTCTGAGATGAAAGGCGATACCATTACCGTTCCCTTACGAGCCGCCAATACACAGGAGTTCTTATAGTCTCGCAATTGCTCAGCATCTCCATTGTCCGCAGCTTTTACAATCAGGCTCCTCACGTGTACCACGGCATACGTCTCGGCTGTCAACAACATGGTATTCCCAACGCCATCAAAACTTCGCCCATCAATCATAATCTCCCTCTGCACACGGAAATAGCCTGGCTTCAGACGTTTGGTGGCCAACCGCTGAGGATTCATGTCCAGGTAGCGGATAGTGTTTGGAAGTTGGGTGTTGTGCCCCATTGAACGGATGAAAGGCATTTCAGAAAAGACAGGCGACAAACGATAGTAAGCATCATCCCCTATTTGTTTCTGTAGTCCCGCAGAGAAAGCCTCCATTCGGCTCGTCTCTTCCCGAAGCCCCTGCTGTGCAATATCCCCGCTTTCTTCATGGCTTCCTTCTTGTCTCTCTTCTTGTCTCCCTTCTTGGCAGTTTCTCCGAATATCATTCGGAACAATCTCTTGTCTCCCTTCTTGGCAGTTCCTCCGAATATCATTCGGAACAATAGAAGAAGCCGCCGACCAGGCGCGCCCCAGCTTCTTCACGCCTTGCCAGAATCCCCGCACCACTCCCCTGATACCTACGGGCATAGTGCGCCTGACGTACAGGACCGCATGCAGGTGGTCTGGCATGAGGCAAAAGTGCAGCACCTGCACTTCCGGATGATGCTGTGGAATGCCAATCAGACAATCCACCAAGGCATTGCCCAGCACCGTACGCCGCACTTTAGCCCTGTCCGGGTTGCCGTCAGGTATCTCGAGAGTCCCCAGCAAAGGCCGTCGGTCAGGGATTGTCAGCGTGATGTGATACAGACCTATGCCCTTCCACGTCGTGCCCGGCTCCTGCCATTTCCATTTCTCCTGATCTGCCATCAGCCAAATCCGTTAAATCGTTTCCTTCTTCTTCTTCATTTGGCATGCATCTGTTTAATCTGCTTAATCTGTGGTTGTTCCTAAATATCCGAAGCTTCAGTAACTACTTCAGCGCTGGCAGGATGTAGTCCCAGATGAGGTTCTGTTCGGCCTGCATGTCGTTTAGGTCGGCTGTGTTGACCA
>CADCCR010000021.1 GCA_902799985.1 uncultured Bacteroidales bacterium
TAAGGCTGAGTAGTGCCTCTGAAATCGAAAAATTTATTGTTTTTTTTCATTATATTTAATTCTATTGTGGGACTGTTTGATGAGGTAGTACCCGTTGACCTCAGAATCAGCTATTTTTCTGCGCAGTTGCTTTTTCTGGGGGCAAAGGTACGACTAAAGAACAATACAAAAAGAAGGAAAAACCGTATTGCTATGAGTGCAATTTACAACAAAAAAAGTATCTCCAAATTGAAGATACTCTCATAAAGATAAAGAAGGCTATTATAGCCAGTCTTAGAAATGACTAAATATCACAGGGTTGTATCTGCTTAGATAACCTTTAAGCTGATTCTGTTTGCTGTAAGTCTTATCATTACGGTCTATATATAGTTTCTTATCGTCACAAACTCCGAAGATATAAATCATTCTGGAAATAAGGAGACTCTTATCTTTAGAAACATTTATTTTCTTGTCAGCTTTCAAGGGTTTAACAAACGGACTCAGATATTCATTAAAGAGGTATATCTTGGTTCTTGTTGATATATCCACTTTCTCTAAATCACTTAGCTTATGCCTCTGAGGGATAAAGAAAGCTTCGCCCATCTGTTCCATATAACTCTCAATGGCAGCACCAATAAAAGTCAAAGTGTGACCGTCGTCTATAGTAACGGTCTTGCTACCTTCTGCCTTGAAGGTAAGGGTTGCAGGAACTTTGGAAATGAACTTGCAATCTATAAGTTCTGGAGATATTTTCTCAAACTCATTGATGAGGCTTTGTAGCTTTTCCTTGGTAGATTTTGGGAATACGAAAGCTGTTTTACATTCATTGTCAACTCTCCATTTGATAAACAGGCACAGATACCAGAACTTAGAGCTGTCAAGCCCAAAAGCTTTCAATGTGTCTTGAATGTCTGGGCTTTCGTATAAGTCCATTTTTATTTCTTCTGTATCTATCTTTCCATCAAGATAGTCACTCGCAAAACGGAAAGGTTGCAAGTGTGGGGTTGTACTTGCAGGGCTTCCATCGGGGGTTATTTCTATGACTGTTTCTTCCGAGACTTCACAGACATAATCAAACAATGGCTCACTCTCATAATAAGCCCATTCATCTTCATGTTTTGGCAGTTGTTTTATCATATCCTTTGTTTTCTGCGAAAGTATAAAAAAACTCCCACATACGCAAATGTAAGTGGGAGCGTTTAACAATTATTTGCCAAAAACGTACTTCAAAACCTTAGTATTGGCCTTATTCTCGTTCACAAAGTCGCGTTCAATGTATATATCAGTGACTCGCATGGACTCATCTACATGGTTGAGGGCTGCATGAACAGTGTACTTGTCTATCTTGCACTTATTGAGAGCGATTGTAGCCCATGAGTGACGGGCTGCATAGTATTCCAAATCCTCTATCTGCAACTGTGTCCCTATCTCTTTCAAACCTTTATTGATGGCTTTATTGAAAGCTTTGGCATCACGGTAGTATTGGTAGAAGTTGAAAAGACGTTGCCCTGTGTTGTCTCTGTACTTCTCAATAATCGGCAGTATCATATCTGGCACAATCACCTCCATCTTGGCCTTATCAAGTCTGCGGTCTTTGGTTTTGGTGCGGTAGTAAATCAGCTTGTTTCCTATAAGCTCAGTAGCATTGTAGAGGTCAACAGAGTTAATCCCCATTAAACAGAACGAAATGATGAAGCAGTCTTTAGCAAGGTCAGGGCGGCAAGTATGCTTGACTCCTTTGTGAATGTTCTGATAGGGTAGATTCCAGATAGCCTTAATTTGTTGAGGCTGGAGGGCACGCTTTCGGGTTGCCTCCTGTTTCGGAATCTTGAAGTATTCAAAAGGTGTGTGAGGTATGCACATTAGTCCCTTGTCGGGTTTGTTATAGAACCTTTGAGCCTCACTATAAAGATGTCTTAGACTCATAAGATAAAGCGACAAGCACCGATTAGATGGTATGCGTTTCCCTGATTCAACCATCTGCTTAACCTTTCGCGCACGTACCTCTATTATATAGTCCCTGTACTTCTCCAACAGGTCAACAGTGATTTCCTTGATGTTTAGTTCTTCTTTACCAAGGAACTTGATGAAAGAATTTAAGGCCGTGGTGTAATTGTCCTTGCCTTTGATTGTGGCCTCACTAATCCATTTCTTGCAGAAAGCAATGAAGTCAATGGGCTTTTCAGCCTCGTCCTTGTTCTGTAAAAGACTGACGATTTCATTCACATCATAATTCTCAGAATCAAGATGCAGAGAGGTAAACACCGTTCTGTAATGTAAAACAAGACGGTCTGCCTCCAGTTTAATGATAGAATCCTCTTTCAGCCTGAAATCAGCTGTAAGGTCTGCTTCTGTAGCGAACAAATCTGTAGATATTCGCTTAATTCTTTTACCTTTGATGAATCGTACTTTGACGTTGTACGTTCCATCTGTTCTTTTTTTGTCCTTTAGGACTTCTGCCTTAATTGTCAGCATAGCATTTAGTGTTTTGGGGTAAACCTCGGGTAAACCAGAGGTAAACTTTGGGTTGAAAATGCGCTGATTTTGGAACCAACTGAAAGGCAGAAAGGGATTAAGACTTGTTATCTGTTAGTGATTGGGTACTCTTGCAAACCCCTTATAATATGGAGTTTAGGCACAAAAAAAATCTCAGATTTCTCTGAGACTTTTATGGTGGACCAGCCAGGGCTTGAACCTGGGACCTCCAGATTATGAGTCTGTTGCTCTAACCAACTGAGCTACAAGTCCAGACTACACGTTATTGTCGTAATCGGGTGCAAAATTAGACATTTCCCGCGAATTATGCAAATGAAAGCAGGAAAAATTTGGTATAGCGATGAGTTTTGAGTACTTTTGCAGTTGGATATGAGAATTTCAAGTGCCATTACCATAGGTTTCTTCGATGGTGTTCATCGCGGGCATCGCTACTTGCTTGGTCAGTTGGAAAAACTGGCTGGAGCTAAATGTTTGTTGCCGGTAGCGGTAACATTCGACCAACATCCGCGACAGGTGCTGAAGAAAGGTGAAGCCCCTCTGCTTTTGACCACACAGGCGGAGAAGATGTCGCTGCTTGCAAACGCTTTCAATGGGGAAACCATAGTACTGCCCTTCACACAGGAGATGGGAGCAATGAGCGCCAAGGAATTCATGCGGTCGGTACTCTGCGAGAAGCTGAACGCCAGATTGTTGCTAATGGGCTATAATCATAGGTTTGGGCATGGAGGCGGGACACCGGAAGAATATGCGACATGGGGTAGAGAGACTGGCATCGAGGTGTGCTGGGCTGAGGCTCTGAGCGGTAAACCAACAAGCAGCAGCAGGATACGCAACCTGATAGTTGCAGGAGAGATTGAGGAAGCCAATGCGATGCTAGGCTATCGGTACTTCATAGAGGGTTTGGTGACGGATGGTAAGCATCTGGGACGTAAAATTGGATTCCCCACAGCAAATATCGAACCTCCAGAACAAAAATTGCTACCGGCTTGCGGCGTTTATGCCGTTGAGGTTACTTTGCCCAATGGTTCGAAGCGAGGCGGTATGCTTTGCATAGGCCACCGACCAACGATAGAGACAAATGGCAACATTAGCGTTGAAGTGCATATTTTCAACTATTGTGATGACCTCTATGGAGAACAACTTTTTGTAGAATTCATCGGCAGAATTCGTGATGAAAAACCTTTTTCTTCGCTCGACGCTCTGAAGCATCAGCTTATGCAGGACGCCGTATCCGTCAGAACAATAATCGAAAGATCTGAATGACGAACGAAACCTTCATAACGCAGAATAGAGATGCCGATGTGCGAGCCATAGCCTTAAACAAGATTCCGGCTGATATTGACCTTCATTATTGTCTGCAACAGATAGAGGGACGACAGATAGCACGACGGAAGTTGCCGTCCTGGGCAAAACAAGAGGGCATCGTCTACCCGGCCAAGCTCTCGTTGGAACAATGCAGCAGCGAACAGACGGCACTCTACAAGCAACAGATTGTTACACGACTATTAACTACCCGAAGAGAGAGAATGGCCGACATGACAGGCGGGTTCGGCATCGATTTTTCGTTCATGGCAAGTCTATTTACTGAAGCAGACTACGTGGAGCGCGACGAGCAACTCTGCAAAACAGCCTTCCACAACTTCCAGCTTCTCGGTCTGTTGCAAGCCAAGGTTCACCAAACGACATGCGAGGATTTTCTCGATGGAATGGGCGAATATAGTCTCATTTACCTCGACCCGGCCCGCCGCGATGCAGCAGGGAGGAAAGTGGTTGCCTTGAGCGATTGTTCGCCGGATACAGAGGCTTTGTGGCAGAGGCTGACAAGCCATGCTCAGGTAGTAATCGTAAAGCTCTCGCCAATGCTCGACATACAAGATACGTTGCGACGGCTACATGGTGTGAGTGAAGTGCATGTTGTGAGCGTGGACGGGGAATGCAAGGAGGTTTTGATGGTTTACAGCGGAGAAGAGAATAATCCCACATACCATTGTGTAAACATCGCAGCACATCCGCAGACCTTCTGTACAACCGAAAGAAACAGTAAGCCTTTAGTCACTCCAAGCCCCGAACGGTATCTCTACGAGCCTAACGCCTCCATTCTAAAGGCTGGTGTGCAGGATGCTCTCTGCCAAGTCTATGACATCCGGAAGCTGCATCCCTTCAGCCACTTGTTCACTTCTCCTCATTTCATCGAGGATTTTCCTGGTCGGACCTTCTTGGTGGAGGACTACAGCAAGTTTTCAAAGAAAGAGCTAAAAGGACTTCTCACAGGCATTAGCGGCTGCAGTCTCACCGTCCGCAACTTTCCTGCCAGCGTTGCAGAACTGCGTAGACAGTTAAAGCTGAAGGAGGGTGCAGATTGTCATCTCTTTGCCACAACGTTAAGCGACGGTTCGCACGCTTTGATACGCTGCAAGCTGCCCTGACCGCCTATACATTATATATAATAGATAAGTAACTTGCAAACATGTTAGTAAAGACATTTAGCGCCATCGTACAGGGGCTACAGGCAACAGCCGTCACCATCGAAGTGAATGCCACCCGCGGCATCCGCTTTGTCCTTGTCGGCCTGCCCGATAGTGCAGTCAAGGAGAGCCACGAGCGTATCTTAGCTGCTATCGAGAACAGCGGTTACTCCTTCCCCATGCGAGCGATAACCATCAATCTGGCTCCTGCCGACATTCGTAAAGAAGGCTCGGGCTTCGACCTGCCTATGGCGATTGGCATCTTGGCGACAGAAGGCAGCGTGGACACCCGTCTGCTGAACCGCTACATGATGGTGGGCGAACTTAGCCTCGATGGCTCGCTGCAACCTGTCAAGGGCGCACTACCCATTTCCATCAAAGCCCGTGAGATGGGATTCGAAGGTCTTTTCGTGCCCGAGGAAAACGTGCGTGAAGCTGCTGTTGTGAACAATCTAAAGGTTTATGGTGTGCGCCACATCAATCAGGTCATCGGACACCTGAACGGCACAGAACCCATGCAACCAACCATCATTGACACACGAGCCGACTTTCAGGCACGGCAAGGTGAATTTGAGTTCGACTTTTCTGACGTGAAGGGACAGGAGCAGGTGAAGCGTGCCCTTGAGATAGCGGCAGCCGGTGGTCACAATATAATCATGATAGGTCCTCCTGGTAGTGGCAAGAGCATGATGGCGAAACGTCTGCCGAGCATCCTACCGCCTTTGTCGCTTCGCGAAAGCCTGGAGACCACACAGATTCACTCCGTAGCTGGTAAGTTACAGAGAGGCAGTTCCCTCATTGCCCAGCGTCCCTTCCGCTCGCCACATCATACCATATCGCAAGTAGCTCTGGTAGGCGGCGGAGCGAATCCGCAGCCTGGTGAAATCAGTCTGGCACACAACGGCGTCCTTTTCCTCGATGAGTTGCCAGAGTTCCAGCGTACCGTTCTTGAGGTGTTGCGCCAGCCACTTGAGGACCGCGTCATCAACATCTCGCGTGCCAAGCAGACTATCACCTATCCGTGTTCCTTCATGTTTGTCGCTTCGATGAACCCTTGTCCATGTGGCTACTACAACCATCCCGACAAGCCATGTTGCTGTACGCCGGGGCAGATAGTGAGGTATCTGAACAAGATTTCCGGTCCGTTGCTGGACCGCATCGACATCCAATGCGAAATAACGCCAGTAGCCTTCAAGGACATCTCGAAGGCTGTGCCAGGCGAATCGTCGGCTGCCATTCGCGAACGCGTCATCAAAGCACGAAAGGTTCAGGAAGAACGTTTCCGCGAGCACCCTGCCATCCATTGTAATGCGCAGATGACCGAACGCATGATACACCAATATGCCGAACCCGATGCAGAAGGAATCGAGCTGCTTCGCATGGCGATGGAGCGTCTGAGCCTCTCGGCTCGTGCCTACAGCCGCATTCTGAAGGTAGCTCGCACCATTGCCGACCTGGAAGGCTCGGAGAAAGTCCAGTCCATGCACATTGCCGAGGCCATAGGTTACCGCAACCTCGACCGCGGCGATTGGGCGGAGAGAGGAAGCTGAAGGACCTGTCTGAGGCGACCGGACAGGGAAAAATGACTTAGGAAATACAGTAAAATAACCACAAAGGGGTGTGCCGACTATTGCGGCACACCCCTCTTAGTTTACTGGTTTGTTTCGTTGGGATTACCAGTCGATAGAGTATTCCTTAGTACTAAACTCGCCATCGTAGTCTTCTTCGTAGATTGTGATGGTCTGAGCATCCTTGTTCGGGTTGAGCATGCTGACTGCCAGCATTTGTTCTGCCTCTGCCACGTCAACGGTGGTCTGGGGGATAATATATGCTTTCTTCATCATAGTAATTTACTATTTGAGGATTTACAATTTACTGTTTATTATTCTCTTTGCGATTTACTTTAAAGACTTCTTGTCACCCCTTGTTCTCCCCCTTTCGGGGGAGTTCAGGGTGTCTGTTCTTTAGTAAAGCACTTTCTTACCGTTAACGATGTTCACGCCCTTCTGAGCCTTCTGGATGCGCTGACCGGCAAGGTTGTAGGTCTTAGCATTGAGCCATTCGCCATTGGCGATTTCTTCAATACCGGTTGCTTCGCCGCCATCGAAGGAGATAGCCTTGATATTGGTGCCGGGAGCAGCCTCGAAGTAAGCGCGGAAGCCCTTGATGCTTGCGTTAGCAGTACCCTTCAGGATGCTGCCTTCGTTGGTAACGCCATACTTGCCCTGCATGCCGGGAGCGGCAACGGGCTCATAAGTGCCCTGGAAGGTAACGCCGTTCTTCTCTACGTTGAGCTCTGTGGGCTCTACGAATTCCCAAATGTCGAAGGAGAGAGATGCCTTTGCCTCTGGTGCATAGATGATGTAAGGAGTATTAGCTGCCAGTTCGGTAACGGTGTTGACGCTGAGCACGCCGTCTACTGCATCGGTCAGCTCGTAAGCCTTGGCACCTTCGCCGAATGCGGTGAGATCCTCAACAGCGAAAGGCAGAACGATGGTGTTCCATCCGGCCTTGAGGCTGTACTTCATGTTTACAGTCTGGAAGGGGCTTACGTCATAGACAGCAGCATAGCCTTCGTTCTCGTCGAGAACATATGCCCACTGGATTTCGGATTCGCGGCGTTCGCCGGCGCCATAGTAGATGCTCTGGATGCCGACATTGGTCCAGCTTGCAAGCTCCTCGAGTTCGTCCTCCAGATAGATGATTTCGCCACCCTTGAAGACGTCGTAGCCACCGTGGTTGTAGGGCACTTCGGTAACGTCGGCTTCGAAGTCCTGACTGTAGAGTTCAGCAGAGAAGACGTAGGGCTGTCTCTGACCGTCCTTCTCAATCCAAACGGTGTAGAACAGCTTCTCGGGGTTCAGAGCTTCGCCTTCTGTGCCTACAGCAGGAATGCTGGCATAGATAGTGCTGTAGCCAACCCGATCAGAGATTTTGAACTTTTCGAAGGTTGGAGCAGCAGGTGTAGCAGCTACTTCTTCGAACTTCGAGATGATTACATCAGAGTAGAGCATATAGTAGTCGAGGGCATCCTCTGCACCATTGAGTGCCAGGATCTGGTCGGTAGTGAATGTGTTGGTCTCCGGGTCGAAGTCGAGCACAGCGTCAGCGAGAGCACCAGACTCATCGACAGCTGTCCAGTAGTACGGGAAGGTGTAGCCATAGAAGGAAAGGTCGCCCATGTACTGGTTGGCGGGGATGACATACTTACCCTCCTTGTTCTTCGTTGCCTTCACCCAAAGTTCAGGAGCATCGGTAGCGAGGCCCTGGATGTAAGCGTCTTCGCCATCGAAGCCCACGTTAACCATAGTGACGTAGTCAGGATGTTCTATGTCGCCATCTTGGTTGTATTCCAAAGCGAAGGCCCTGAATTCGTAAACCTCGGTAGCAAGGTCAGCGGGAGCCTCAACGGGACCAACTTCGAATGTTTCGGTGGTAACTGTGATGCTGTTAATCTGTGTATTGGCAGCGATATTAACAACAACTTTCTGTGACATGCCGGTCCATGTGGCAGTCTTAGCTTCAGCATCGTTAGGAATTTCTACCTCCTCTACGGTGTTGGCGCCCCACCTGCCGTAGTTGAATACAATGTTAGTGATGACGTAACCTGTAGGAACGGAGAAAGTGAGTGTGCCGCTGTAGACGCGCAGCTGCGGGCCGTTAGCGGTGCTCCAGAAGCGGTTTGGGGTCGTGGCGCTTTCTGCCTTCGGTGAAATGGTCAGGGTCACGTTGTCTGCGGTGAAGTCGGTATCTTCAGTGATGTCGCCGTCGTTTATCACAGAGCTTGATGTGGGCACATCCATTGTGTTGAAGTTGAAGGTATGGGCTGTAACCTTGTAAGGCTTGATTTCGTACCACTGAATCTCACTTGCATTGGTTTCGTCACCGCCAGTGTAGATGCTCTGGATACCTATCTTGTTCCAATCTGCGGAATAGAGGTCATTCAGGTAAATCTGACTGTTGTAAATGTCGTAGTCGTCTGAGAAGGTGTAGGGAATTTCAACCATATTTTCGGTGAGACGGCTGTGAGTCTCCGGGGTGAATGTCAGAGGCTGTATTTCACCTTCCACATCAGTGTAGAACATGTAGGACAGCTTATCAACAACAAGGGGACTGCCATCCACGTCAACAACGGGCACATTGAAATTGATGTACCAACCATAGTCACTTTCCTTGAGTGACTCGATTGCAGGATTGGCGGGTGTGGCTGCCTTCTCAACAACGGGGCCTATCACGGGGTTCGTGTAGTTGCCGTCGTAGTATTTATCTGCCAGAACACCGAAGACCTGACCTTCGGCACTGTATGTATCAGCCTCTGCGTCGTAGGTGAACACGGTCTCGCCATTGTAGAAGAAATAAGATGAGCCATAGGAGCCATATTCTCCCATGTACTGCTTAGCAGCGAAGGTCACCTGGTCGCCGTCCTTCGTACCCTTCACCCAAGATTCGGGAAGATATACGCTCAAGCCCTGGAAGTAGATATCGTTGCCATCGACAGCCACATAGACGGGAATAGAACCTCCGTCGTGGGTCAAAACGTATTGGACAACCTCCACGCCTTCGGGAATCTCAACAGGTGTAGGTGGAGCATATTCTCCTTCGGTAAACACCGTATTGTACTCGCCATATACTTGAATTGTATTGTCGTCAGTCCAACCGGCACCCAACGTCTTATTATAGTCTGTGAATCCATCGAGCGTCAGGACCATGTTGCCGTCGCTTTGCGTAACGGTGTATGTGATATCCTGAGCTGTAAAATCAGTCGCATTGTATCCGATGATGGGAACCATCGCTATGCAGGCATCGTAATTTTCCACATAAAGGAGGTTCTGCGGCACAGGTATAGTCACCTTTCCGGCTTCAGCATCATACGTGCCGCTAACCCAAGAACCATATGCATAATTCATGAGGGGATCTTTGATGTAGATCTCATTGTTCTCGCCGAAAACGATGCTCACTTCGCCACTTTGATTGCCGATGTAAAGACTTTGATTCTCTGCATAAAGATAACTTCCAGAGCGTGTAAATGTTTTCAGCTCGCCGGCAGGCTGTTCAGTGATGATGACATAGTCTGACTGGGCGCGACGCGGAGCTACGCGACGTGCTTGGCCTGTGGTTGAAGTAGTGCGCTCCGGCTTTGTAATGCCGGTGCTGACAACTTTGTCCTGCAATGCCTGTTGACTGACAGGGACAAAGAATGGCTTCTGTGCAAATGCCACTACAGAAAGCAGTGCTGCAATTGCGAAAAATGTAATCTTCTTCATAAGCAATTACTTTTTTAATTAATAAATAAATATGTGTACTTTTTTCGTTATTATCTTCGCAAAGTTATGACATATTTCTGAAATACGTGCATACTTTTTCTGAAATTCGTAAAAAAAAGTGCTTTGAGGCCAACAAAATGCAACTTTTGTACATAAATATGCGCATTTAGGGTAGCAAAACGGCCCTCAGCGAAGAATTTTGCGCACCGAGCCGTCGGCACAGCGCTGGATGTAGAGTCCCTGATGCAACGGACGGGCTACGGACTTGCCGTCGAGGGTGAAGAATGCGTCAGCGGGCAGGACATCGGTGCTGGCGGGAGTGGTGGCAATGCCTGTCCACTGTCCGCTGCGTGTCAGCTCGATGTAGTCGTACAGTTCGTCGATGGCGCGGGGTAGCTCTTCGTTCGTGAGGAGGAGGTCCGAGAGGTTCTGCTGATAGACACTCTGGCAGTACGTCCGCAGGAACTCCTTGGCATCCTCGCCGATGTCATTGCCCTCGAGCAGTTCCTCGGCTACGCTGGCCGCCTGCTTGTATTCGGCCCACAGCTCTGCATTGATGGCAATGGCCTCGGCTGCGGTGTTGATGACCTTCATGGCAAGAACGGCCTGTGCCAGATTGGAGACCGTAGCGTTGTAGACCTCGTCGTAGCGGTCGCTGTAGGACTTCGTGACGGTGACGGTGGTGTAGGTCACGCGGACCTTCCTCATCTCGGTAATCCAGAATTGATAGGCTTCGGCCTGGTTGCCGTAATAGGTCAGCGTGAAGTCGTCGAAGGCGCACCAGTCCATTCCTGCCGACCTGTCCTTCTTCACGCCGATGGTGAGCGCGTGGTTGTTGGTGCCCACGAATACCTTATTATTATAGGCGCTGAGGCTGTGCATGTAGTATTCGGCGGAGATCAGGTCGTCGGGGATGTAGTAGGAGAGGCTTCCCTGCTTTGCTGCCACTTCGCGCCCCACGTTCTTGGCCCGGACAACGCTCTTCGAGAAGGGCGAGACGAGGGGGTTGGCCAGTGTGTCCTGTCCGGCTTTGGCATAGAGACGGGCGGCGCGTGTGGCACGGTCGCGGATGCGATAGTGGGCATAGGCTTCGTCGGCGAGGCCGCAGCGGTAGAAGGCTTTCACGCCCACGGCATAGACGCCGTTCGGCAGTCCGGTGATGGTCTGGTGGGTGTCGAAGTTACGGTTGAAGTGCTCGGCGTTCTCCTTTGGATTGTCGGCCCCGAAAGGGTCGCCTTGCCAACCGGGTTCGGTCAGGTTGCAGTTGAAGCCCGGGTTCACGATGCGTGCCGTCATGTCGATGGGAGTGCGGTGGGTGGCATCGCCCTCATGCACCTGCGTCATGTCCTTCAGGTAACGGAAGTTGTTGGCGATGAGTGCGTCCACGAGTTCATTCCCACGCGTATGGTAATCGCCGGACCAGTCCACGCCTACGTAGTCGGCCAGGATGATGCCTGTGGGCCCGGCGGTGTGCGAGGGGTCGGCCAGGTAGTCGATGATGGCAGCATTGGTGTGTGTGGCATTGTCGCGGTAGCCGTCGCTGGTGGAGAGCTGTTCGTCCACGACGAAGGGGATGTAGAGGCGCGACACCTTGGAGTAGGCCGAGGCGAAGTTGTAGACCCAGACGATGTTGGAAGCCGTGCGGGTGACGTGCTTCGTGCTGAAGTCGAGCATCTGCCGGATGGCTCCCACCTTGAGGTCGAGCGCTCCTTCGGTATGTGTCTCGGCATAGTCCTGCATGTACAGTTTGGCGGTCGTGCCGGCAGCTCCCACTATTTGTCCGCGTATCTGATTGCTCCAGTCCACCTGTCCCGTCCAGTTGCGGAAGAAGCCGCCCACAGGCTTGTCGGCATACTCGTTGCGGCTGAGGAACAGTATCTTGCCGCGCATCTCCTTCACCGTGAGCGTGGGCTTGAAGTCCACGAGGTAGTCCTTCAGGTCGTCTCTGCCGAAGAGTTCGAGCAGCCGCTCGCCGTAGGCACTCGAGTTGTTGTCGCCGTCGCTGGCATGCAGCAGGTGTATGATGGCAAACTCCGACGGGTTCTCGCGGAGCTTGTCGCGCAGCATGTAGATGGCCGTGTCGAAGCGCAGGTTGGTGGGCATGATGCCGTGGTTGACGTTGATGTAGTCGTCCTTGATGGCCGGACGCAGGTCGAAGGCACGGACTCCCATGTCCCATTGCTCCTCGAAGCTCTTCTCTTGCGTACGGGCGTACTTGTCTCCGAAGGGACCGTAGATGGATGTCGAGATGCCGGGGAAGCCGTTGCCGGTGCCCGAGTCGTGGCTGCCGGGGATGGAGAGCGTGGAGACGTAGGCATCGTCGGGCAGACGCATCATCCAGTTGTCGGCAATGAGCGGCAAGCAAAACGCTAGCAGCAGGGAGAGAAGCAGAAAGAAATGTCTTTTCATGTTGCAGGAATGTCTGAAGGTCTGTTTTCTGCACAAAGATACGAAGAATGTTGCTATGGCAGGCTATCCTTGGCCTGTTTTTTGCGATTATTCTTCGATTTCATCACTTTCCTTCTCATATTTTGACCACGAGTGGCACGAATTGCACGATTTTCGCCCGATGACTGCTACCAAATCAGACGCAATTCGTGCAACTCATGCCATTCGTGATTAAAGGAAGAGAGGGCTGTGTCTGTTTACTTTGCCTGGTCCAGGTCAATGTCGAGCCAGGGGGTGAGGTAGTCGACGAGGGGACGCTGTTGCAGAGCGGCTTCGAGCTTCCGGAGGGCCTGGCAGTGGAGGGCAGAGAGGCGGGACTTGCTGATGCCCCAGGCTGCTGCTATCTCCGTGAGAGAACGGCGTTCGGTGTCGAGTCCGTAGGACAGGGCAACGACCTGTCGTTCACGGGGCTGGAGGCACTGGAGGGCGTCGTCGATGCGGCGAAGCTGTCCGGCGCGGAGCAGCTCGTCGTTCTCACGCTCGCGGAAGAGCTCGGAGAGCAGACTGTCGGCCACGGTCTCGTCGTCATCTTCCGCCGTGTTCACCTCCATGTCGACGCTGTAGAAACGGGCGATGGCTCGTTGCTTGGGCGTGAGTTGCATGGGCGACCCGTAGCTGTTGATGGCGATGAGCATCATCTTGCGGCACCAATGGCTGGCGAATGCGGCGAAGCTGCACTCCACCTGCTCGTCGTAGCGCAGGGCGGCTTCGCACAGACCGAGGAAACCTTCCTGCCGGAGGTCGTCCAGACTGACGCCGTAGCCACGCATCCGATAGGCCATCGCTGCTGCCAGAGGCATGTGACTGATAACGAGCAGACGGGCATCGGTGGTCAGCTCGTTGAGCTTGTTTGTTACAGATTCCGACTGTTGAGTCGCGAGGACTGTTGCCTCGTTCGTGTGAACATCTTGTCTCATTTTCGTATTATTATTAATAATGTGAGTGAAATGAGACAGCCGGCTGTCCGTTATTTTGAATTCGATGGCAAAGTTACGGCAAAAGGCTGTAAACCAAGAAGAAAAGCAAAAAATACAAGTATTTGTACAAGTCGTACAAGTCCTGCACAAGTATTGTACAAGCGCAGCACAAATATTGGGGCGGAAAGACACGGGGCAGGAGGTGGAAAAGCACAATCTCCGAACCGATGCTCCACAGAGGTTCAACCGACACGGCACAGAGATGCATCCGGAAGCACGAGGCGCTTATCTCGGAAGCGCAGGGCGCTTATTCCGGAAGCACGAGGCGCTTATTTCGGAAGCACGGGGCGCTTATTTCGGAAGCACGAGGCGCTTATCTCGGAAGCACGGGGCCCCTTGCCCCGTCGTGCTGGCGGATTTGTAATCCGACAGCAAGGAATATAAGCATTTGAAATGCGATAAAAAAGTGTTGCGGGATTACAAATCCCTATATTCCCTACGTGCGGATTGCAAATCCGCACGAACAAACAGTCTAACTCGCACGAACAAGCACTCTAACTCGCACGAACAAACAGTCTAATCCGCACGAACAAACAGTCTAATCCGCACGAACAAGCAGTCTAATCCGCACGAACAAGAACTATTGCTGTCTGGGGGAAAAATCTTTTATTCAAGCCTCTTCCTGCTTGCGAATGATGAAAAGTTTGTCGCTTGGGCGGACCTTGGTGGGCAGGGGGATGCTGATGTTCCAGCCTTGGCGGGCCACATCGACGGGAAGAAGCTCGTAGCGTATCTCGCTGACCTTGGCGCGGAGAGCACCGGTGGTGGGGCCTGTCACCAGAATATCATCGCCCACCGCGAGCTCGCAGGCCTCTATCTTGAACTCGGCCACCTGCAGCTTCGAGTAGTAGCGCACGGCGCGTCCGCAGTAGACCTTGCGTTCGGTGGCCTTCGAACCGTGGCAGTCGTTCCACTCCATGATGGTCTTGCCCTGGTAGTAGCCGTCCCAGAAGCCGCGGTTGAAGACACGTGCCAGCCGCTCGTCCCACTCGTCGAGGCGTTGCAGGAACACTTCCTTGCCTTGTTCGGGATTGCAGAGCGTGTCGATGGCCTCGCGGTAGCAACGCACCACGGCATCGACATATTCCGGTCCGCGCGCACGTCCCTCTATCTTGAACACGCGCACACCAGCCTCTATCATTTTGTCGATGAAACGTATGGTTTTGAGGTCGCGGGGCGACATGATGTACTTGTTCTCGATGTCGAGCTCGGTGCCTGTCTCCACGTCCTGCACCGTGTAGCGCCGGCGGCAGAGCTGCATGCACTCGCCGCGGTTGGCCGAACGGCCCCAGTTGCTCTCGCTCAAGTAGCACTTGCCGCTGATGGCCATGCAGAGCGCTCCGTGACAGAACATCTCGATGCGCACCGGCTTCCCCGAAGGGCCGCAGATGCCATCTTTCTCGATGGAATGGGCTATTTCTGCAACCTGCGCCATGTTCAGCTCACGCGCCAGCACCACCACATCGGCAAACTGTGCGTAGAAGCGCAAGGCCTCCACGTTGCTGATGTTCAGCTGCGTACTCAGGTGAACTTCCTGCCCTATCTGTCGGCAATAGAGCATTACCGCCACGTCGCTCGCAATGACGGCTGTGATGCCGGCGGCCTTGGCGGCATCCAGGATGGTGCGCATCAGCTCCAGGTCCTCGCCATAGATGATGGTGTTGACCGTCAGGTAGCTCTTGATGCCGAAGCGCCGCGTCTCCTCGGCAATGCGCCGGAGATCGTCGATGGTGAACGTGCTGGCCGAGTGCGCACGCATGTTCAGGTTCTCTATACCGAAGTAGATGCTGTCGGCCCCCGCACGGATGGCCGCCGCCAAGCACTCCGGCGAACCCACCGGAGCCATGATTTCTATGTCTTGTTTCCTCATTTCGTCTGCAAAGTTACGACTTTTCCCGCTTTAAGCAAATTTATGAACTATGAATTATGAATTATGAATTAATTGTCGTATCTTTGCAGCCGCAAATGAGAAATGTGGATAGATTTGGGCTGCTTGCAACCACAGTAAAAAATGCTAAAACGAGGTCTGCCGCGGGGCGCCTCACGCATTTGTGCCCGACTCTTTTCCCCATACATTATTAATTATATAAAATTAATTCTATTATGGGCTATTTGTTTACATCGGAGTCCGTCTCCGAAGGCCATCCCGACAAGGTGGCCGACCAGATCAGCGATGCAGTGCTGGACAAACTCCTTGCCTTCGACCCCGACTCGAAGGTGGCTTGCGAGACCCTCGTCACCACGGGGCAGGTCGTGATGGCAGGCGAGATTAAGACCGAAGCGTACGTCGACCTGCAGCGCATAGCACGCGAAGTCATCAACCGCATCGGCTACACCAAGAGCGAATACATGTTCGAAGGCAACAGTTGCGGCGTGCTCTCAGCCATCCACGAGCAGAGCGCCGACATCAACCGCGGCGTGGACCGCGCCGACCGCACCACGCAGGGTGCCGGCGACCAGGGCATGATGTTCGGCTACGCCACCAACGAAACCGACAACTACATGCCGCTCTCCCTCGACCTGGCGCACCGCCTTCTGCAGGTGCTGGCCGACATACGGCGCGAAGGCAAGCAGATGACCTACCTGCGCCCCGATGCCAAGAGTCAGGTCACCATCGAGTATAGCGACGAAGGTGTGCCCCAGCGCATCGACACCATCGTAGTCTCCACACAGCACGACGAGTTCGACACGGACGAAGCCATGCAGCAGCGCATCGCCCGCGACGTGAAGGAGATTCTCATTCCGCGCGTCATCGAGGGCATACGCTCCGAGCGCATCCGCAGCCTCTTCAACGACGACATCACCTACTACGTCAACCCCACCGGCAAGTTCGTCATTGGCGGACCGCACGGCGACACGGGCCTGACGGGCCGAAAGATCATCGTGGACACCTACGGAGGCAAGGGCGCACACGGCGGCGGCGCCTTCAGCGGCAAGGACCCCTCGAAGGTGGACCGCTCGGCAGCCTATGCCGCTCGCCACATCGCCAAGAACATGGTGGCAGCAGGCGTAGCGGACGAGATGCTCGTGCAGCTCAGCTATGCCATCGGCGTGGCAGAGCCCGTCAGCATCTACGTCAACACCTACGGCAAGAGCCACGTTGCCCTCACCGACGGAGAGATTGCCCTGAAGATAAAAGAGC
This sequence comes from uncultured Bacteroidales bacterium, assembly GCA_902799985.1. GTDB lineage: Bacteria > Bacteroidota > Bacteroidia > Bacteroidales > Bacteroidaceae > Physcousia. The sequence continues at coordinate 16,772 of CADCCR010000021.1, forward strand.
TCTTCCCCCTCACCCCCTATGCCATCGAGCAGCGCCTCAAGCTGCGCAACCCCATCTACGAAGAGACCGCTGCCTACGGACACATGGGCCGCGAGCCGCGCATCGTCACGAAGCGCTACGAGTCGCTCTACCACGAGACGAAGGAAGTGACCGTCGAGCTCTTCACATGGGAAAAGCTCGACTATGTGGAGAAGATAAAAGAAGCCTTCGGGATAAAGTAACCAGCGTAAACGAAGAACCGGAGCTTTCGGAAGTGTCGGAGTAATCGGAGTGTTCAGAAGAACTGAAGTAATCGGAGTATTCTGAGCACTCGGATTATCCCGGGCATTCCGAGCATTCCGAGAACACAGAACATTCAGACAATGAACAAAGACAAGAAGATATGCGTCTACTGCGCCAGCAGTACACAGATTGACGACCGCTACTTCCGCGATGCACGCCGCCTGGGCCAGCTGATGGCCGAGCAGGGCGTGACGCTGATAAACGGTGCCGGCAACATGGGCCTCATGGCCGAGATTGCCGACGCTTGCCTCAAAGCAGGCGGTCGCGCCATCGGCATCATACCGACTTTCATGATAAAGGAAGGCTGGTGCCACGAGGGCATGACCGAAATCATCGAGACCAACGACATACATACCCGTCAGGAAAAGATGGCCGAACTGAGCGACGGCGGCATCTTCCTGCCTGGGGGCTGCGGCACCTTCGCCGAACTGATGGAGCTCATCACATGGAAGCAACTGGGCATCTACCTTAAGCCCATCATCCTGCTCAACACCGCAGGGTACTTCGACTCGTTGCTCAACACCTTGCTCCAAGCTGTCTCGCAGAACTTCATGCGCCCCGTGCATGCCGACATCTGGCGCGTTGCCTCGACACCCGAAGCAGCCTTGCAGTTGGCACTTGAGACACCTCTTTGGGACACCAACATCCGCCGCTACGCAAAGATATGACCCAGCAGGACACACTTCCGCAGCCTGCCGATTCGTCCTTCTTGGTGCAGGACACGCTTCAGCTGCCTGCCGATTCGTCCATCGCGGTGCAGGACACCCTTTGTCTGCCGGGATTGCCGGCCGAACCGCTTATCACGTTGCAGGACCTGCCGTCGCTCGACGACTGCAGCTTCTTTCAGGGCGACTCCCTGCTGCACGCCGAAGAGCCCGGCCACACCTTCGGCTTCACTGCCACCGCCACGCCCTACCGCCTGCGTCACGACGGATGGACGGGTCTGCTGCTGTTGCCCTGCCTGCTGCTCGCCGCAGTCCTGCTGAAGCGCCTCCGCGGAAAGTTCCGCGACCTGTTGCGCGCCACCTTCCTTCCCATGCCCGGCAAGGAGGATATACCCGTCAACGACGACCCCTTGCGCTACTCCACGCGCTTCACAGCCGTATGCCTCCTGTCGCTCACGGCAACGCTCGTCAGCTTCGTCTTCACGCAGCACGATGCCGGATTCTTCCCGTTCCACGAGACGCCCTACATCCTGCTTCTTGCCTTCTTCGCCTTGTGGATAGCCTATTTCCTCGCGAAGAGACTTGCCTCGGACTTCGTGAACTGGATATTCTTCCGCCGAGAAAAAATCATTACATGGACTCGGGCCTACACCTTCATCCTTGTCATGGAATCCCTGTTTTCCGTGCCCGTTTCACTCCTTGCCGTGTTTCTTCCTGTTCCGCCCCGCGTGATGTTTCTCATCGTTCTTGTTTTGATTGTATTGGTCAAAATAGTACTGCTTTTTAAGACTTACAAGATATTTTTCCGAAAATTGTATGGTGTTTTGCATTTATTTGTGTACCTTTGCACTCTGGAATTGACACCTTTGCTTGTTTTACTGCAAGTTCTGGCGTTTTCAGATTGGCTCAAGGTAATAAAGATTTAGGAAAACAAACGACAAACTATGATAAAGAAGATACTAATATCACAGCCCGAACCCACCTCGGCAAGCTCTCCTTACTTCGATATAGCGAAGCGCTATAACGTAGAGATTGTGTTCCGCCCCTTTATCAAAGTGGAGACTCTTACGCCAAAGGAGTTCCGGGCACAGAAGATATCCATTCTGGAGCATACGGCTATCGTCTTTACCTCGCGCCATTCCATCGACAACTTCTTCCTGCTGGCCAAGGAGATGCGCATCCCCATCCCCGAGGACATGAAGTATTTCTGCATTACCGAGACCGTGGCACAGTACATACAGAAGTACGTGCAGTACCGCAAGCGCAAGGTCTTCTTCGGCACGACCGGCAAGATAGACGACTTGCTGCCCACCATCCTGAAGCACAAGAACGAGCGCTACTTCCTGCCGCTGAGCGATGTGCACAGCAACGACTTCAGCAATCTGCTGGACAGCAAGAACATCACGCATTCGGACGCCATCATGTACCGCACCGTGAGCAACGACTTCGCCAAGGACGAGCCCTTCGACTACGACATGCTCATCTTCTTCAGTCCCAGCGGAGTGCAGTCGCTCCAGAAGAACTTCCCCGACTTTGAGCAAGGCAACATCGTCATCGGCACGCTGGGCCCGGCCACAGCCAAGGCCGTCCGCGACGCCGGTCTGCGCCTCGACATCGAAGCTCCGTCGCCCCAATATCCCAGCATCTCTGCCGCCATCGACGACCATCTGCGCAAGGCAAATGGATAGCTCCGTCCCTCACACCTTTGGAAAAGAAGAGCGACTCTGTAGCCGCAAGGCCATAGAAGAACTGTTCGGCGGCGGGCACAAGTCCGTCACGGCCTTCCCCATCCGTGCCGTCTTCATGCCGAGCGAGCTGCCAGGCGTCCGCATCATGGTGTCCGTCTCGAAGCGACACTTCAAGCGAGCCGTGAAGCGCAACCGCATCAAGCGCCAGCTGCGCGAGGCCTACCGACTGCAGAAGGAACTGCTCCTGCCAGTGGAGGGCGGACTGGACATCGCTTTCCTCTGGACCTCAGCCGACTTGCTGCCGACGGAGAAGGTGTTCCAGAAGATGCACAACCTGCTGCAGCGAATCCATGAAACCACTGTTGAACAACCGATAACCGAAAGCTGAAAAGTGAAAGTCGCAAGCCGATTGCTGGCACAGCTGCTCATCCTGCCCATCCGCTTCTACCAGCGATTCATCTCCCCCCTGACGCCTCCCTCGTGCCGTTTCACGCCCACGTGCAGCCAGTATGCCGTGGAGGCGTTGCGCAAGCACGGACCCTTCCGGGGCTCATGGCTCGCCCTGCGCCGCCTGCTCCGTTGCCATCCCTGGGGCGGAAGCGGCTACGACCCCGTACCTTAAACATAATATATACGGAAGCGCCCCGCGCTTATTTCGGAGACCCCCTCCAAACCTCCCCGAGGGGAGGCTTCCTTCGCTGCAACATCCACTCCCCCTCGGGGGAGACGGAGGGGGGTCGCCTTCGGAAGCGCCCTCTTCGCTGCAACATCCACTCCCCCTCGGGGGAGACGGAGGGGGGTCGCCTTCGGAAGCGCCTCGTGCTTATTTCGGAAGCGCCTCGCGCTTATTTCGGAAGACCTGTGCCGCTCTGACATGACATACATTGACTTCCATACACACAACCGAACTGTTCCGGCCGACACCATAGCCGTTGTGGACGGACGCGACACGTGGGGCATCCACCCCTGGCATGCCGACGAGGCCTACACCGTGCCCGACCTCTCGGACAAGCTCGCCGTGGGGGAATGCGGACTGGACGGCTTGCGCGGCCCGTCGACAACGGTGCAGCAGCAGACCCTGCGCAGGATGGCGGCTCTGGGCGAAGCCTGCGGGAAGCCACTCGTCCTGCACTGCGTCAAGGAGCTCGAGGCCCTGTTGCGCCTGCACCGCGAGCTCAGACCCACGGTGCCCTGGATGCTCCACGGCTTCCGGGGCAAGCCGCAGCAGCTACAGTCGCTCCTCGCCGCCGGCTTCTACGTGAGCTTCGGTTTCCGCCACAACGCAGAGAGCCTCCGCCTCTGCCCGCCCGAACGCCTCATGCTCGAGACCGACGACGATACAAGTCCCGTCTCCGTCCTGTACGAATCCGTGGCCCGTCAGCGCGGACTCAGCGTCGCTTCCCTATGCGCTTTGATGGCCGAAAACTATCGCGCTTTCTTCCGAAAGGAACCACTTCCGGTGCAAAACCTCAACACAGAACATAAAAAATAACAGAAAGGAGCTGCCAGTTCAGCTTTTTTTTGTATCTTTGCGTGAAAAATATAACTCAAAATACACTTATGGACTTCAACAGAATCACAGCTGCCGAAGCAGCAGCACTTATTCAGAACGGACAGACAAT
>CADCCR010000022.1:0-20125 GCA_902799985.1 uncultured Bacteroidales bacterium
GGTTAATAATGTGTTTGTCGTGAATATTGAGTGGCCAAGGGGCGTCTCAGAACTTGCCGTGCCATGTTACCCAACTAGCCGTGCCATGTTGGCCATCTTGCCGTGCCTTGTCGTCCAACTAGCCGTGCCGTGTTGACCGAAGCGGCGTGCTGTGTTGACCGAGGCGGCGTGCTGTGTTGACCGAGGCGGCGTGCCGTGTTGACCAAAGCGGCGTGCCGTGTTGGCCAGAACACCGTGCCGTGTTGACCAACGCAGCACGCCGCGTCATGATACTTGATGCTGTTAAGCTTTGTTACTTAGCAGGAGTCTTCTCAATCTCCAGCAGCTCGACGGTGAAGATGAGGCAGGAGAAGGGAGGAATCTTGCTCTGCTCACGGTCCTTGTAGGCCAGCTCCTGGGGGATGTAGAGCATCCACTTGCTGCCGACGGGCATCATGCAGAGTGCCTCGGTCCAGCCGGAGATGACTTCTCCGACAGGGAAGGTGACGGGCTTGTTGCGTTTGTAGGAGCTGTCGAACTCAGTGCCGTCGATGAGGTGACCTTCGTAGTTCACCTTCACCTTGTCTTCCTTCTTGGGCAGTTCGCCGGTGCCTGCGGTCAGTATCTTGTACTGGAGGCCGCTGGGAGTCACCTTCACGCTGTCCTTCTTGGCATTGGCCTTGAGGAACTCCTCGCCGGCAATGCGGTTGGCGCCGTACTTCTTCTCCATTGCCACGCGATGATAGTACTCCATCTGCTTCTTGACAAGAGTCTGTGTGCTGTCCATCGGGATGGTGGCATTCAGACCGGAGAAGCCGTCGCGGAAGCCTTGCACGAAGAGTGCTTTGTTCAGGACGTCGGTGCTGTCGTTCACTTGCTTGGAGGCATTGGGATAGACCTGTTCCTCCACCTGCTGACGGATTTCTATGCCGGCCAGACGTGCCTTCTCGCGCTTGTCGGCCTCGGTGAGTTCCTTCTGCTCGAAGCCTTTCAGGAAGTCGATGACGTAGGTTGTGTCGACACCCATGCGCTGAGCCAGGAACATCTTCAGGCCGTTGGAGTTGGCACGACCGAAGTGATAGCTGAATGTGTCGATGCTTACCGTATCGACCACCTCGACGGGTTCCTTCGATTTCTTCTTCTTTGTATTTTTCTTGGCAGCACCTGCGCCCAGCGAAAGGCAGGCGCAGAGTGCAAAGAGAATAAGTTTCTTCATCTTATTGACTTGTTGTGGTGAGTGGTTAGGAGTTAGGGGTTAGAGGATACTTGGGGCTCCGTAGAAGCGGCCACAGCATTCCTCTAACCTCTAACCACTAACCACTAACCTCTAACTTGTTTGTTCGATTATTCTATACCCAGCAGTTCAATCTTGAAGATAAGGCAGGAGTAGGGTGAAATCTTTCCGGCCTCACGCTCGCCGTAAGCCTGTTCCTGGGGAATGTAGACCATCCATGTGGAGCCGACGGGCATCTTGGTCAGAGCCTTTGTCCATCCGGGGATGACCTGGTTGCAACGGAACTTAGCGGGCTCGCCGCGCTGGTAGCTGCTGTCGAAGATGGTGTCGTTGAGGAGCTTGCCCTCGTAGTTCACCTCTACGCGGTTGGTGTCGGCGGGGATGGCACCTGTGCCTTCGGTCAGCACTTCATAGTAGACGCCGTCGCCCAGTTCCTTGATGCCGTCCTTCTTGGCAACCTCGGCCATGTAGTCCTCGCACTGCTTCTTCCAGTCGCCGAACTTCTCAGCCATGAACTTCTCCTTGACTTCCTGCATCTTTGTCTGAGCTGTGGCAGCAGCCTCGTCGATGGTCATCAGGCCGTTCTTGCCTGTAGTGCCGGAGATGAAGCCAGCCATGAAGTTCTTCAGGCTGATGGTGCGTGTGCTATCGTCGCCGAAGACCTCGTAGTTGATGCCCTTAATCATCTGCTGGCTCACCTGCTGACCAATCTGCAGACCAGCATAGTAAGCAGCCTTCTTCTTATTCTCGCCAGCGTTGGCAGCCTCGTTCAGGCCTTTGATGAACTCGTCGATGTAGGTTGTGTCGACGCCCATGCGCTGGGTCAGGTATTCCTTCAGACCCTGTGTCTGAGCCAGACCGATAGCGTAGCTCAGGGTGTCAACGTCGTCCTTCAGATTAGCTTTGGGAGTGCCGTTCGTGCAGCTTCCCATGATAGCAGCCAGTGCTACGGCTGCCAGAATTGAAAACTTCTTCATGTTGTTTTTGTTGATTTTTGAATTTATTAATATTTTTGAATTAGTCAAAGTACCTTGATGAGCTCTACGTCGAAGATGAGCGTGCTGAAGGGCGGAATGCTCGAGCCGGCACCCTGTTCGCCGTAGGCCAGCAGGTAAGGGATGGTGAAGCGGAACTTGGCGCCTTCCTTCATGAGCTGTACGCCTTCTGTCCATCCGGGGATGACCTGGTTCAGACCGAAGTCGGCAGGTGTGCCGCGGCGGTACGAGCTGTCGAAGACGCTGCCGTCGAGCAGACGTCCCTCGTAGTGGCAGCGAACGGTGTCGGTGGCCTTGGGGCTCTTGCCGCTTCCTTCGGTCAGCACCTCATACTGCAGGCCGCTCTTCGTCACGTTGACGCCTGGCTTCTTGGCATTCTCGTCCAGGTAAGCCTTGCCGGCTGCGATGGCCTGCTGTGCTTCCTGCTTCTGCTTCTTCTGGAAGAAGTCCTGCAACATGGCCTGTGCTTCCTGGTGCGAGAAAGCAGGTTGCCTGCCTTCTATCACGTCGCTGACGCTTTTTGCGAAGTCCTCGACACTGAAGTTCTCTATGTTCATGCTCTTGAGCTGTTGGCCGATACCAAGGCCGAGAGCATAGCTTATTTTATCCATAATATATAAGTATGTATGTTAAATGCGCCGCAAAATTAACATATTTTCTTCACACAACGCGCTTCCGCTTCTTTTTTTTTGCTATATTTGCATATCTTTAACATAAAAACGGCCAATTATGAGAATCGTTGTCTTGACTGGAGCGGGAATGAGTGCCGAAAGCGGCATCAGTACATTCCGCGATAATGGAGGTCTTTGGGAACAGTATAATGTGGAGGATGTTGCGACGCCCGAGGGCTGGGCACGCAATCCCCGGCTTGTGACGGAGTTCTACAACACGCGGCGGAAGCAGTTGCTCGACGTGAAGCCTTGCCAGGGGCACGAGCTTGTGGCAAAGTTGGAAGAGAAGCATGCCGTGACGGTTGTGACGCAGAACGTTGACGACCTGCACGAGCGGGCCGGCAGCTCGTATGTCATCCACCTGCATGGCGAACTGATGAAGGTGACGAGCAGCTTCTCGCCCAACGACCCGCGCTACATCAAGACGCTCAGCCCCGAGCATCTCGAGGTGAAGATGGGCGACTTGGCAGGCGACGGCAGTCAGCTTCGCCCCTTCATCGTCTGGTTCGGAGAGCCTGTGCCCGAGATAGACAAGGCGGTGGAGGAATGTGCCAAGGCCGACATGCTCATCGTCATCGGCACCAGCCTCAACGTCTATCCTGCTGCAGGTCTGACCCGTTGCGTCCAACCCGGCACTCCCATCTACCTTATCGACCCGAAGCCTGTCCAGTGGAACAGCGACGTGCCTGTCCATCACATCATGAAGGGCGCCAGCGAAGGCATGAAGGAACTGATGAATTTAATTGAACATTGAATATTGAAGATGAGTGAACTAAGAATACGTTGCCGCAACAATGGAAAGAAGATAAGCGTGCCTTTTGGCAGCTCGCTCTATGATGTCTTCGCACAAGCGAACTTCCACATGGACTACGGCCCTGTGGCGGCTCGCGTCAACAACAAGGTGCAAGGCATGAACTACCGCTTCTACAACAACAAGGACGTGGAGTTCCTCTCGCTCACTTCCCCCAGCGGGATGCGCACCTACATACGTACCCTCTTCTTCATCCTTGCCAAGGCGGTGGAGGACACCTTCCCCGAGGCGAAGCTCGTCATCGGGAGCGCCGTGTCGCGCGGCTATTACTGCGAGCTGCACCTCGGTCGTCCGGTGGAGGAAGAGGACGTGCGTGTCATCAGGCAGCGCATGCAGGAGATTATTGAAGCCGACATGTTTATCCATCGCATCCAGTGCCCCATCGAAGAGGCCATCGAGATGTTTCAGCGGCATGGCATGACCAGCAAGGTGCAGCTCCTGGAGAGTCAGGACAGCCTCTACACATATTATTATAAGCTGGGCGACACCATCGACTACTTCTACGGCTGCCTGCTCACCCGCACCAGCCAAGTGCATCTCTTCGACCTCGTGAAGTTCTACGACAGCCTCCTGCTGCGCATCCCGTCGGTGAAGGACCCGTCGCGGCTGGAAGAGATGGTGGAGCAGCAGAAGATGCTCGGCGTCATCCGTGAGCATCGGCGCTGGCAGGACATCCTTGGCGTGCGCACCGTGGGCGAGTTCAATGCGGCAATCCTGGCCGGACATGCTACCGACCTCATCAACGTGAGCGAGGCCTTGCAGGAGAAGAAGCTGGTGGGCATTGCCGACGAGATAGCCGAGCGCGGTGCCCGCATCGTGCTCCTGGCCGGCCCCAGCAGCAGCGGCAAGACCACCACGGCGAAGCGACTGGCCATCCTCCTCATGGCCTGCGGCTTGCGTCCGCACATCATCAGCACCGACGACTACTTCGTCAACCGTGTTGATACCCCGAAGGATGCCAGCGGTGAGTACGACTTCGAGTGCATCGAGGCCGTCGATACCGAGCTCTTCAACACGCAGATGAATGCCCTGCTCAGCGGCGAGGAGGTTGAGCTGCCGCGCTACGACTTCCGTTCCGGCGAGCGTGTCTTCGAGGGGCGCAAGCTTCGCATAGGCTCCGACGACGTCATCCTGCTCGAAGGGAACCATGCCCTCAACCCCATCTTCACGCGGCAGATACCGGAAGAGAAGAAGTACCGCATCTATGTCTCAGCCCTCACGACCATCCAGCTGGACGACCACAACCAGATTCCGACGGACGACATCCGCCTGCTGCGCCGCATCCTGCGCGACTACCGGTACCGTGGTTTCTCGGCCGTCGAGACCATCAAGCGCGGACCGAGCGTCAAGGCTGGCGAAGAGAAGTGGATCCTGCCCTTCCAGGAACTGGCCGATGCTACGTTCAACAGCGCCTTGCTCTACGAGTTGGGCGTGATTCGCGACCAGGTGATTCCCATCCTGGAGCAGGTGCCGGAACGTGCCGTCGAGTATGCCGAAGCGTCGCGTCTGCGCAAGTTCCTGGCCTACTTCCTCAGCATTCCGGGCGACCAGGTGCCGCCCACCAGCCTGTTGCGCGAGTTCGCCGGAGGAAGCTCGTTCAAGTACTAAGCAGCCTCACCCTCAAGCAAGGCTCGACGATAGTCAATCCCTCTCTGAGGGGAGAGGGGAGAAAGGAAGACGAGGGGAGGCTGAAACGAAAGCTGTTACAGAGTGAAAAAGGATAAAATGATACAGGATTCTCTCTTCGGAGAAGGGAGAAAGAAAGACTAGAACTAAAGCTATTACAGAATGAAAAAGAATTCTAAGACACAGAATTCCCCTCTCCTCGGAGAGGGGCAAGGGGTGAGGCTTTGCTCCATTGATGCCCTTCGAGGCTTTGACATGCTGTTCATCATGGGCGGCGCAGGTTTACTTGCCGCATTGGCACAGTGGATGCCTTGCGACCTGACCGAGGCTCTGGCCCGGCAGATGGACCACGTGGAATGGGACGGACTCCGCCACCACGACACCATCTTCCCGCTGTTCCTCTTCATCGCGGGCATCTCGTTCCCCTTCTCCTTGCAGAAACAGTTGGAGAAAGGCAAGTCCATGACAAGCATCTATCTGAAAATCGTGCGCCGAGGCTTGATGCTGGTGCTCTTGGGCATGGTCTACGGCGGCCTGCTGAACTTCAATTTCGACACGCAGCGTATCCCCAGTGTGTTAGGGCGAATCGGTCTGGCCTGGATGTTTGCAGCCCTCATATTCACCGCGACGGGCAGGAAGTTGTGGCCGAAGGTGGCTGTCGTACCGGTCATTCTGATTGCTTACTGGCTGGTTTCTGCCTTCGTGCACGCGCCGGATGTCAGCCCCTCAGTCGAGCCTCTGACGCGCGAAGGCAATATCGCCTGCTACATCGACCGCACATTGCTGGGGGCCCATTGCTACAGACCCGACTACGACCCTGAGGGCCTTTTCTCCACCATCCCTGCCATCTGCACGGCTATGCTGGGAATGCTTACCGGCCTCTTCGTGCAGCGTTCCAAGCCTACGTCGCGGACAGCGCTCGCGCTCCTCGTGGCAGGCATAGTCTTCGCCCTCGCGGGGGCAGCGTGGAACGTCATCTATCCCATCAACAAGGCTCTGTGGAGCAGCTCTTTTGTGCTGGCCGTCGCAGGATATTCCCTCGTGATGTTCGCGCTGTTCTACTACATCATCGAGGTGTTGGGATGGCGCAAGTGGTCGCTCTTCTTCACCGTCATCGGCATGAACTCCATCACCATCTACCTGGGGCAGCGCTTCATCAACTTCTCCTACACCTCCGAGCGGCTCTTCTCGGGCCTTGTGAAGCTGATGCCGGACAACTCGCAGGCGTTCTTCACGCAGCTGGCCTACATCGCCGTCTGCTGGCTGTTCCTCTACTTCCTCTATCGCAAGCGCGTCTTCCTGAAGGTGTAATTCAGCCCCTTTCGCTTGCGACGAGGTCCTCATCCGTCCGCGACTAAGCTCCCATTCGCTTGCGACGGAGTCTTTTTCCGACAATAACAAAAAACCATTTGGCGGGCAGTAAAATCCCTTACTGCCCGCTATCAGATTCTTCATCGCCTGCGATAAAACTTTTTCAAAGGCTTGGAAATATATTTCCGAACCACTAAAATATATTTCCAAGCCTTTGAAATAAATTTCCAAGCCACTGAAAAAGTTTTGTTCCGTGGCGCGAAGAAATTGTGTATGTGGAGGATGGGAATTGTGTCTGCGAGTAAAGGGATTTAAGTCCGCGGAGAAAGGAAATTGTGTCCGCGAGGAAAGGGAATTTTCTCGGTGGAGCTGCTGTCTGTGAGGCTGGGCTTGTGTTATTGTCGAAGCTTCCGGGGCGGCGGGGTCAGTCGCCCGAAGTGCCGCGGACGGCGTACGACTCCCGGGCAAGCCTTTCGGACATCTTCTCCTTGAGGCCACGGAGCAGTAGCTTCGACACGGGGATGGAGGCGGGAGGCGACGTCTTGAAGGTGATTTTCTGGTGCTTCAGGCTGAGCACCTCGATGAAGATTGTGTTGATGAGCAGACCGCGACCCACGTGGACAAAGGGGTTGGCGATGTTCCGCTGCGACGTCATGTCTGCTATTCGCGACTCGAGGAACGAGATGTTCATCAGCTCGCTCTTCATGCGCCCGTCGGCAAAGATGAAGTCGGTGTAGTTGTGGTTGGCCTTCAGGTAAAGCACCTCGGAGAGGTCGATGATGTGGAGCTCATCGCGTGTCTCGATAAATATTTCCATCATAAGCGGAACATTGTTTTCTTGACTTGCATTAGGCAGATACAAGAAAAGCGTGGGTATCATCTGTACCGATTGCCCGTTCCGCTGCAAAAAGGCTCTCGCATTGCCTGTCAAGTCTGAACGGGCAACGCAGAGACCCACGCGAAAAATATGCCAATTCAACATTTTTCGCGCGTATTATCACATTTGGCGAATGGATACGGCGAGTGCGAATATCAACATATTTCCACATAGGACATCTACAGTTGCCTTGCTTTGGACTTGATTTTCGAATTTGCGAGATTCTTTGCAGCCAAAGAACAAAGCGTCTGTGCAAACGCCTTTTATGTATATGCTTCCCACCAGCCCGACTTCTGCTCGGGGGAATATGTCGTGGCTCTGAAGCCTGATTTCCTCCCCTTTTGCTTCCTTCGGAATGGTGAAGACATTGCAAAGATAGTGAATTAAATCAACATGACAAAGAAAAAGACGGACAAAAAACGCTATATGCGCTTGTTTTGCATATTTTTTCGTGCTATATGGTGGTGTCGCGAAGGGCTTCTGTCCGTGCTGTTAGGCGTTTTCCCCTATGGCCAGGGAAAGTGCGGGAAAAGGAAAAAGCCCTGCCGTCCTTGGCCGGACGACAGGGCTTTTTGGATAGTTGTAAGCAAGCTTATTCCGCTCACTTAATCATGACCTTTCTTGTTGAGCCGTCGGACATGCGGATGATGTTGATGCCGGGCTGGAGGCTTGCCTGCTTCCTTCCGTCCACGGAGTAGATGTCCGTGACGATGGCTGCGGGCGAGAAGGCTTCGGTGCACTCGATGCCGTCGGGGTCGACTACCCTGTAGCCCTTCTTGGCGACGCCCAGGATGGTGGGAATCTTGCCGGAGACGGTGGAGGTGAAGGTGATGCCCTTGGCAGCCTTGTCCTTGTTGGCCTGGAGCGTGTACTCGAAGATGCGGAAGTTGGTGCGTCCGTCGAAGGCATCGGCCGAGTAGCCGCTGCCGCTGCCGCGCTTGATGCGGTCGAGGCCGTAGATGGCTTCGCCCTGACCTGCGCTGCCGCTGTACCAGTCGCCTACGGAGAACTGCTTGGCGGGCTCGCTGGTGCCGTCCTCGTAGTTCACTTCTGCCTTCAGCGTAGAGGCGCCTTCGGCCGAGATGACGATGAAGTAGAGCTCTTCGCAAGTGGCGGGAGAGGTGAACTCAAGCGTCTTGGGCGAGTTGGCAGTCTTCAGCACGAGCGAGTTCTTCTTGCTGGCATCGATGGCGTAGACGGTTCCGTTCTTCGTGGTCAGCTTGCCGTCGACGATCGGCATGGAGCCTGCGGCCTTGACGTCGGGTGTGAAGAGGCACCAGCCCTGGTTGTCGAGCGTGTTGTCGGTGAAGTCCGTGACGGGCTTGTTCTCGGCAATGACGTCGTCAGCCCAGTTCGCAATCTCTACGGGAGCGTTCAGCGGGATGGCACTCTCATATTGCTCGTAAGCCTCAATCTCGGCCATCGAGGGATAGAAGTAAGCGCCCAGGGTGGAGACGATGGCCAGGTATCGGGTGTTCTTGTACTCAGGCAGGATGTACGAGAGGCTCGACACGCCGTCCAGCTCCGTGAAGGTCTTGATGGTCTGCATCGACGAGAGGTCGTTGCCCACACATATCTCTATGGTGTTGTTCACGGTGCCCTTGTTGCCGTTGTCGTTCTCGCCAAAGTTGCCGTCCGGCAGGAAGATGTTCACCTTCGAGATGTTCCATCCGTCGCTGGTCGGCGCCTCGAAGATGGCCCAGAGGTCGCGCTTGTGCGTGGAGAAGTCCTCTATCTCGAGGAGGCCTTCCGTCTCGCGGTCGCCGTCGGTGAGTGTCTGGATGTCGTACTCGTTGTAGGTGGCCTCGTAGGAGTAGTCGGCCTTGAAGTGGCGCACCTTGGCTGTCCTGCCTGCCAGGATGTTGGGCTGTGTGTCGGAGTCAATTGTCACGGCGATGGAACGCTCCTGATACGAGCCGCCGTTGTTGACGGTAATCGTCACGTTGTCCAGTCCGAAGCCGAAGCCGGCGAATACGGGGATGGTGAAGGTCTGTGCGGCAACATTCTCGGTAATCTTGCCGAAGGTGACCATGCCTGACGACTTGGCTGTGCAGGTGAAGAGGTTCTCGCGCTTGTCGCCGCCCAGGTCGTAGTGCACCGTGACGTTCCTGCCCTCGCCTGCCAGCAGGGTCAGTTCCTTCGGCTCTACCGTCATGGTGAGGTTGTTGTCCTCCATGCCGTATGCCTCGAACTCCCAGATGCGGAGCGTGCCGTTCACGTGGGGACGCAGACGGATGAAGCGTGCCTTGACGGGAGCGATGTAGTCGCTCTTGACGGAAATCTTCTCGTTGCCTGGCGTGTGGTTGTCGACAACGGTCTGCCACGTCTCGCCGTCCTGCGAGAGCTCGATGGTGTAGGTGTCAATCTGGTCCACTCCCGACTCGGGGCCGGCATTGCCGTCGTAGATGACAAAGCCGTACATGCGGTAGGCGCCTTCGCAGTCGAAGACCACTTCGTTGTCGGGCGAGATGTTGCACCACTTGGAGCTGGTGGCCGAGGGGTTCGTCACGCCGTCGATAATCTTGCCGGGCACCTCGGTGGAGTTGGTGGAGCCGCTGTAGCTGACCACCGTCTTGCCCTTCAGCACGTTGTAGACGGCCTTCATGGCAGAGGCATCGGCATAGACGTCGAAGGCCTCGGCGGTGTAGTTCGTGGTGCCCACGTCGTTCGTGGCAGCCACGCTGAGGCTGATCTTGCCTTCTTTCTTGCAGACGACGGTCACGGACTGCTCTGTGAGGCTGCTGCCGGAAGCCAGCTCAACGCCTTCGGGGAGTGTCCACTGGTAGGCCGTGGGGTGGCCTGTGCAGTTGGCTGTGACGGTGACGCTTTCGCCAATGAGTACATAGCTCTTGGGCGAGATGGCGTACGTTACCCTCGGAGCCGTGGGAGCCGGATAGTCTACACGAAGCTCGCTGGCCTGCTGAGGCTCGCCATCCTTCATGATAGGCTCCACGAGCACCATGACGTGGCTGTCGGAACCGTTGCGCTCGAAGCTGGGAATGTAGAAGCCCTCGTCGCGGGTCTGTCCGATGAGCACCTTCTCTCCGCCGATGGTCTGAGTGTAGATGTCGAAGTGGTCGAAGTCGGGTGTCCAGGTGTACTTCCAGGAGACGCGGATGTCGCCTCTCTCTTCGCCGAGCACACTTGTCGTGGAGAGGTCGCTGATCTTGACGGGAGCCGGAGCATAGTTGGCAGGCAGCACAGCGATGCGGCCCAGATTGAACGCAAACTTAGTGCAGCGGGCCTCGGCCTTGATGTTCATGCCAAGCATGTAGATGGTCTTGCCGTTCAGGGAGGAGAGGTCGAAGCTGGCAACCGTCCAGTCGCCTACGGATGTCGTCGTGCCTTCCAGGATGACGTCGGGCTTGGTGGAGCTCTCCGTAGAGATTTGTGCTTCGACGGTGACGGGGTTCTCAGTCTTGTAGACGACCTGATAGGTGCCGCCTGCGGTGACGGGAATCTGTGTCTTGTAGAGGCGAACGAGGTGGTCGCCGGGCGACAGGTTGCCGGAAATCTTGAAGCTGGAGCCTACGTTGAAGGCATCGTCCCAGTCGATGGCAACAGAGATGCCGGTCTTCTTCTCAATCCACCAACGCCAGGTGGGCAGCACGCTCTGCATGCCGGAGTGGTACCAGTCGGTCGTGCCTGCTATCTGTCCGCGGACGAAGCGATGCTTGCCGTTGCCCACGCCCATGTCGCTGACGAAGGGCATGGAGGTGATGGCAGAGCGCTCCAGCACACGGCTCGATACGCCGGGCCATCCGCTTGTGGCAACTGTCGTGGGGTCGGAACTGAGGTTCACCCACATGTCCTCGTCGTTCTCGAAGACGGTCTTGGCAATGGGATAGGCCGTTGTGCCGTGACAGTCGCTTGCCGACTTGAAGGCCCTCTTGGCAGGGTCCTCCCAAATCTTCGTCTCGGGGCAGAAGAGGTCGAGCGAGCAGGCGTGGCCTCCCGTCTTGGGCATGGCCGTGTTCAGGTCCGATGTCCATCCCGTGTGGCCTTTCTGCGCCAGCTCGACACCGGCATAAATCTTCGAGAATGTCTCGGCCTCCGTGCAACCCAGCTGTGAGGCATAGCTGCGATAGTCCTTCACGGCACCATACTCCACGAACTGCGAAGTGTTGATGTGTGTCTTGAGGATGCCGGTGTTGGGTGTGCGCGAGGCATTGTACCATTGCAGCTCCATCTGTGTGTTGGGGTCGTCGGCCACGGCTGCTGCGTAGAAGTCGCGGAAGAAGGCTTCCCATTCGCTCTGCGAGCCGCCGCCGGTCTCTTCGTTGATGAACCAGCCGTCGAAGCCGTAGTACTTAGCCATCTCGTAGAGCTTGACGGCCATCGGATAGTGCCCGTTCTCCGTGACGAGCATCTCGCGAACCCATTCTTGCTTGCCGCCGAAGGCTGATGGCGGGAAGAAGATGTTGCCCATCGACTTCACGCCGCTCTGGTGGGCAGCGTCCGTAGAGCCTGCTGGCGGGATGTTGATGATGCCTTCGGATGCAGCGCCGGCCCAATAGACAAGCTTGTCCATGTACTGCCAGTAGGTAGGCTGATAGCCCAGGAAGTTGCCCAGCTCGCCTTGGGAAGGACAGAGTGAGCAGGTGGGGTAGAGGATGGTGGAGTTGCAAATCTGTCCCTCGTAGAGCTGGGCAGAGTTTGCTTTCATCAAGGTTGGTTCCTTGAAGCGGTTCTGCAAGGGCACCTTGGCAACGTTGAAGGCATCGTTGGGGTTCGAACCGGGAGTCCAGTTCTTGATGTCCTTGGGATGGCAGCATACATTTATCGGCTGCTGACTGAATCCTGACAGTCCTGCCAGAAAGAGGACTGCAGAGAAGGAGAGTTGTTTTAAGTTCATGATGTTATTTGTGGTTTAGCGATTCTTGCTGTTTCTTCTTTTGACGTTGTTTCGATGTTTCGACATCTCGTTATGACGATATTTCGATATTTCGTTATGACGTTATTTCGATATCTCGATATCTCGTTATCTCGTTATCTCGTGATGACGATATTTCGATATTTTGTTATTTCGTCGTGACGTTGTTTCGTTCCTCTTGAAGCGGGGAGGCTGGGGCTTTACCTGAAATTGTTATATGTCTTGCGGTTGCCGCTGTCGTCCATTGTGTCGTCTACGTCCCACCAGAGGCGTGTGCTCTGCTTGTTCTTCTCCTGCAGTTCGGCGTTGGAGGTGAAGTACTGGTTGGCACTCTCGCTGTTGGGGTAGAGCAGGCGCTTGATGAGGTGATGGTCCAAGAGAGGGTCGCCCGAGGTGTTTGTGACGACGCCTGTCTCGGTGTTGTACATGCCTTCCAGGGCGGGATAGTCTGTGCGGCGGAAGTCAGCCCATCCTTCGTTGCCATTGGGGAAGACAGCCATCCACTTGTGTGTGATGAGGGCTTCGAGGATGCGTTCCTTGTCGCCGCTCTGGAAGGTGCCGTCCGTGAAGCACTTCACGCCGCCTATGTAGGCTTGAGCCTCTGCTGCATCTACCTGATAGTGGTCCATCGAGGCCTGTATGCCGGCGCGGACGTAATCCTCCACGCTCATGGTGAGTGCCTCGCCGCTCCAGCCGCGCAGCACCGCCTCGGCCTTGAGGAAGAGGCTCTCGGCATATCCGAGCCAAACGTGCGGACGGCAGTAGTTGAAGTAGAAGTCGGGGTTCAAGTCCTTCGATGCGGGCTTGGGCTGCGTCTTGGTGAGGCTGTACTTGAGCACCGACATGGAGATGTCGTCGTCCGGTGCGTTGCGGTGGCAGCCTGTATAGTCTTCGCGCAGCGACTCTTCGCCGGCTGCGAGGGTCTCGGATGTCATGTTGCCGCGATACCAAGTCTTTATGCAGCGCGGGTCGATAGTATCTTTTCTGACAGTATTGCGACCTGTCTTGATATCGTACTCCGCTCCGCCTGTCGAGAGGTTGCGATAGAACTGTTCCATGTCCCACGAGAGGACGAACTCGCCGTTGTAGGCCACGGAACACATCGCCATGCCGTTCTCGTCTCCGCCCGAGTCCTCGCCGCCTATGCTTGTGGAGGCATACTTGGGCACGGTCTGCATGTTGTCGTCGTTCGATTCCATGAGTCCGTATTGGTTCGAGAGTGCAGCCTCGCCTTCCTTGCGTGCCCGTTCGGGGTCGACGTTCGAGATGCGGAGAGCCATGCGCAGACGGAGCGTATTGGCGAAGCGCAGCCACTTGTAGTCATCGCCGAAGTAGCAGATGTCCTCGTCGGTGATGTTGTACTGGCTCTTGTCTTCGGGGTTGATGCTGTCCACGGCTTGTTCCAGCATGCGGAACATGCAGTCGTAGATGTCTTGCTGTGTGTCGTAGGGAACGTTGTTCTCTTCGGGAATCTTTGCCTGCACGTATTCCTTGCAAGGCATGTCGCCGTAGGTGTCGGTGTGTGCCAGCAGGACGAAGGCCATGTAGATGCGCACCTTGTAGAACATGTTCTTGTAGTGGTCGGGGTTGTTGTTGAACTTCAGGGCGCGGAGCATGTTGCGGTACTCGGTGCATCGCTGGTTGTAGAAGTCCTCCCAGCGGTAGGCCGACCATCCGTCGGTGTAGCCGTATCTGGGCGAGCCGTTCATGTGCTTGGGCTGGTTGTAGGCTCCGTAGCCGGAGTAGATGTCGTGCGTGAGGTTTGTGGCACGCTGGTACTGCGAGTAGTAGCTTTGGTAGAGGAAGCTGCGGAGGTCGCCCGGGACGGCGCTGATGTAGTCCTTCCAGTAGGCAGAGTCCTCGGCTGTGACGTAGTAGTCGAGGTTGATGTCGGCATACTCCGAGTTGTCCTCCACGGGTGTCACTTCGCTTGTTGGGGCGCTGCCGGAGCCCTCGATGGCGTATGGGTTGTGGCTCATCTCGGTGAGGTCGTAGCAGGAAGAGAAGCCTCCCATCGCTCCCCCGAGAAGGAGGACTTTCAGAATGGTGTGTCTTACATTATTATATATATTGTGTTTCATAATCGTGCATTATGAATTAAGAATGATGAAATGTTACAGTCCTAAGTTGAGTGTGAGTCCGTAGGTTCTGGCATAGGGAACGGCCAGGAAGTCGAGTGCCTGCGAGAACATGGTGGTGTCGTAGCCTCCCTCGGGGTTGCCCGGTGCGTTCTTCATGAGGAAGCAGAGGTTGCGGGCCACGAAGGAGAGGCGCAGCGAGGTGAGCGGCGTCTTCTGCAGCATGCGCTTGGGGAAGTCGTAGCCCAGGGAGAGTTCCTTGAGCTTGATGTAGGATGCGTCGTGGACGAACTCCTCGGCATAGCCTTGCGAGTTGGAGAAGAGGCCGATGCGGTTGTAGTAGTTCTCGGCGGAGACCAGGATGTCGTTCGGGCTGCCGTCGGCCTTCACGCCCGGTACCGTCATGTAGTAGTTGTCGGTGCCGTTCACCGTCATGTATTCTCCGCGGTAGAGAGTGCGCTCGGACGTGCCGGCTTTCGTGGCGATGCCTTCCGAGACGCTGACGATGTCGCCGCCAATCTTTGCGTCGAGCATGGCGGAGAGGATGATGCCCTTGTAGTTGAAGGTGGGCATGAGTGACATCATCACTTTGGGCTGTATGTTGCCGATGGGGTGGTCGAGCAGCCATTGTTCCTGGTTGCCGCCGCCGGTCTCGGTTTGTGGCAGTCCGTTGGTGTCGACGATGACGCGTCCCAGCTCGTCGCGCTTGATGAGCCGGTAGGCGTAGATGTCGCCCAGTTTGCCGCCTGCCACGGCGCCCACCCTGACGGGCATGTGCGTGTCGCCTGCGAAGTAGATGCGGTTCACGCCGTCGGCCAGCTCGTCCACGGTGCTGACGTTGTGGGCGAGGTTCAGGTTGAGGTCGAAGGTGAAATCCTTCGTCTTGACGGGTGTGGTGTAGAGTGTGAACTCGATGCCCTTGTTAGAGATCTTGCCGGCGTTCACCCATTGCTGGCTCCAGGGCGAGGATGCGCTGACGAGCATCGCCTGGTTGCGGGTGGTGTTGTAGTAGAAGGTGAAGTCGAAGCCGAGGCGGTTCTGCAGGAACTTCATGTCGAGTCCGACCTCGAACGAGCTCTTGATTTCGGGCTTCAGGTTGTCGTTCATCTTGATGGTCTGCACGGTGGACTGTCGCACGCCGTTCGAGAAGCTGTACTGCAGGGTGTTGTAGAGGTTGTAGGGGTCGGGGTCCTTACCCACCTGCGCCCACGAGAGGCGGAGCTTGGAGAAGGTCATCCACGAGGGGAGCGGGCGGTCGATGGAGTTCATGAAGTCGGAGAAGATGTAGCTCAGCGATGCCGAGGGATAGAAGAACGAGCGGTTGCTGGCGGGCAGCGTCGAGGACCAGTCGTTGCGGGCTGTGAGGTCGAGGCTGAGGTATTCGCGGAAGGCGACCTGTGCCGAAGCGAAGATGGAGTACATGGCGCGGTCGCTGCCGGTGTCCGTGGCGCTGTTCAGCTTCTCGCCGGTGTTGAAGAGCCAGAGGTCCTTCTGCAGCATGTTGCGCGCGGAGGCCCCGAGGAGTTCGTACTTCTGGTACATGATGTTGCCACCCAGGGTGTAGCCGAAGCGCCAATTGTCATTGAGGGTGTAGTCGCCGAGGAACATGGCGGAGATGTTATGTTCGAAGTGGTTCGTCTCTCCGCGGTACATGCCGTCCTCCGTCACCTGCGACTGCCATGTGTTCTCGCCGCTTGTTTCGGCGCTGATGGCTCCGCTGAGGTTGGTCTCCTGGATGCGGGTGCGGTAGTAGTCGAAGGCGTACTTGGCCTGGAACTTCAGCCAGGGCATGATGTCGGCATTGGCCGAGAAGTAGCCGAAGGCACGGAGACGCTCGTCGCTGTTCTTCATCTGGTGGCGGATGTAGTAGGGGTTGCTGTAGTTCATGTCGGGGCCGAACCAGTTCTGGTGCGGGCGCAGGTCGGTGCTGTACTGGGCCAGGTCGCACAGACGCACGTTTGCCGGGATGAGCAGCAGCTGTCCTACCTCGCCGCCCAGACCGGTCTGCGGACGGTTGTTGGCCTTGGTCCTGGAGAGCGACACCTTGCCGTCGACGTTGAGCCACTTGTTCATCTGGTGCCCGGCGTTGAGGTCGATGGTCAGCTTGTCGAGCTTCTCGTCCTTGAACATGCCGCGGTTGTCGTTGTAGCCCAACGAGAGGCGGAAGTGCGAGAGGTCGGTCTGCTTGCCCAGCGCCACAGAGTGGAACTGCGAGAAGCCCGTCTTGAAGTAGTCGGTCAGCTTGTTGCCATAGGCCTTGTAGGGTATGGTCAGGCCGTTCCAGGTGACGTAGTCGTGCCCGTCGAGGGGAGAGCCGAACGAGTCGCTGGCCTTGCTGACGGGGACGTTGTCCTTCCTTTGTGCTGTGCTTCCCTGGCCGTACTTGTCCTGCAGCTTGATGGTCTGCGCGGGCTGGCTCCATGTGAAGCTGCCCGAGTAGTTGATGCCGATGCCTTCCTTGCGGGCGCCCTTCTTCGTGGTGACGAGAATGACGCCGTTGCCGGCGCGGGCGCCGTAGAGTGCTGCCGCATTAGGGCCTTTCAGGACGGATATCGATTCGATGTCCTCGGGATTGAGGTCGAAGTTGGTGCCGCCGCGGTCGTAACCGCCGTAGGCTGTCACGTCGCTCGTCTGGTTGTCGGAGAAGGGAACGCCGTCCACCACCCAGAGCGGCTGGTTGTTGTCCGTGAGGGACGAGTTGCCGCGGATGGTTATCTTGGTGGAGCCGCCCAGGCCTGTCGATGCGGTGTTCATTTCCACACCGGCTATCTTGCCCGAGAGGGCCGACGTCACCGAGGGGTCGCCCGTCAGGTTGAGCTGTTCGCTCTTCAGGTCCTGCACGGCATAGCCGAGCATCTTCTTCTCGCGCTTGATGCCGAGGGCCGTCACTACGACTTCCTCCAGCTGCTCCGTGTCTTCCTCCAGGCGGACGTCGACAACCTCCTGTCCGGCGGCTGCCACCTCCTTCGTCCTGTAGCCCATGTAGGTGAACACCAGCACGGGTGACGTCTCGCTGGTCGTGAGGCGGTAGTTACCGTCCAGGTCGGCGAGGCCACGGTCTGTGGTCCCTCGGACGACTACGGAGGCTCCGATGAGCGGTTCTCCCTGCTCGTCGAGAATCTTTCCGCGGATTTCCTTCTTCGGCTTCTGCGTGTTGTCTTTCGACGACTCTGTCTGCGACGCGGCCTGTCCCGTCGCCACCTGAGCCGAACCTTGCACGGCGGGGAGCAGCAGGAGCAGCGCCGTCATGCCAAAACGGACAAGCAGGCCGCCTGTTGTCCGTTGTGTCTGTTTTTCTTTCATGTGTGATGTTTTTATGTGCATTTTGCGTTGCAAAGTTACACTTTATTTTCAAGATAAACGAAGGCTTTGGCATTTATTTCATCGGGAATAATGAAAAAGGCAGGAGGAATACTGCCAATCCCGTTTTGGTCCGTTTTGACAAAGCGACAGCAAAGCGGCGTTTTTGCTTGCATCGTGAATTCCGTCTGGGCTCTGAGAATCGCGCGAAACAGGCCAATCCGCGTCGAGGCTGAAAATACGGCATTTTCGGGCGATTTTGTATCTTCTTGAAGCTGCGTGACTTACAATTTCATGCTTCGGATGACGACCTTTGATGAGGGCGAAAATGGACAGGATAGTGGTGCTTTTCGACACGTTTCGAGGGCTCTTGTGACGTGTGAAGTCGGCCAACATCCCACGGTCTTCTTCCGGAAGCGCCCTGTGCTTATCTCCGAAGCCCCGTGTCGCGTCGCCCCACTTCCCCTGTCGCGTCGGTCTCAGCGGCACTTCTTTCTCTATTTTGCTCCGTTTCGTGTCCGAAACAGAAGTGGCAAATGGCAAGCAAAACGGCCTTTTCCCTTCCCTTTTTTCACTTGGAGCCACAGACTTTCTTCCACGTAAATCGTTGACTTCCGTCCTCTTTTTCCACATTAAAAGAAAAAAGAGAGCGAAAAGGAACGAAGTTTAATAAAAAGTTATTAACTTTGCACCCCGAAAGGCGCTCCTGTAGTTCAACGGATAGAATAGAAGTTTCCTAAACTTTAGATAGGGGTTCGATTCCCCTCGGGAGTACTGGTGTGGTTCATAGTTATGAGTTCATAGTTCATAGTTAGTTATGAGCTCATAGTTCATAGTTATGAGGTGTGAAGTCAAGGATTAAAAGGATAACAACTCGTCAACTTGTTTACTTGTCAACAAATTAAATATGGAAATAAAGGAAAAAGAATCTGTAGTAGTTAGGTTCTCAGGTGATTCTGGCGACGGCATGCAGCTCGCCGGAAACATTTTTTCTACGGTCAGCGCTACCGTAGGCAACAGTATCAGTACGTTCCCGGACTATCCCGCCGACATCCGCGCTCCGCAAGGTTCGCTCACGGGCGTCAGCGGCTTCCAGGTACACATCGGTGCCGAACAAGTCTATACTCCTGGCGACCTCTGCGACGTGCTCGTGGCGATGAACGCCGCAGCCCTCAAGACGCAGTATCGCTACGCTAAGCCCGATGCCGCCATCATCATCGATACCGACAGCTTCGGGCCTAAGGATTTGGAGAAGGCACAGTTCAAGACGGAGGACTATCTCGGCGAGATGGGCATCGACCCGGATCGCGTGATTGCCTGTCCCCTCACGACGATGGTGAAAGACTGCTTGAAGGACAGCGGAATGGACGCCAAGAGTGTGAGCAAGTGCCGCAACATGTTTGCGCTCGGACTCGTCTGCTGGCTCTTCGACCGCGACCTCGATGTCGCCTTCAACTTCCTGCGCGAGAAGTTCGCCAAGAAGCCTGAAGTGGCCGAAGCCAACATCAAAGTCATCCAGGCAGGCTACGACTACGGACACAACACGCACTCGAGCGTGGCCAACGTCTATCGCATCGAGACGAAGCACAAAGTGCCCGGTCGCTACATGGACATCACGGGCAACAAGGCCACGGCCTACGGCTTCATCGCTGCCGCCGAGAAGGCCGGACTGAAGCTCTACCTCGGTTCCTATCCCATCACGCCTGCCACGGATGTGCTCCACGAGCTCTCCAAGCACAAGAGCCTCGGCGTTGTCACCGTTCAATGCGAGGACGAGATAGCAGGCTGTGCGTCGGCTGTCGGCGCTTCCTTCGCAGGAGCACTCGCCGTGACCTCGACCTCAGGCCCGGGCATCTGCCTCAAGAGCGAGGCGATGAACTTGGCTGTTATCATGGAGCTGCCGCTCGTCGTGCTCGACGTGCAGCGTGGCGGTCCGGCAACAGGCTTGCCTACGAAGAGCGAACAGACCGACCTCCTGCAGGCTCTCTTTGGTCGTAACGGCGAGAGCCCCATGCCGGTGGTTGCTGCAGCAAGTCCCACCGACTGCTTCGAGATGGCTTTCGCAGCTTCGAAGATGGCATTGGAGCACATGACGCCTGTCATCCTCATGACCGACGCCTTCGTGGCCAACGGTTCGGGAGCCTTCAAGTTGCCCGACCTGAAGGACTATCCCGCCATCAATCCGCCGTATGTTCCCGAAGAACTGCGTGGCCAATGGACGCCCTACATGCGTAACGCAGCAGGCGTCCGCTACTGGGCTGTGCCGGGTCGCGAAGGCTTCGAGCACATCCTGGGCGGCCTCGAGAAGGACGACAAGACGGGTGCCATCAGCACGAACCCCGAGAACCACGACCTGATGACCCGCAAGCG
>CADCCR010000022.1:20140-28467 GCA_902799985.1 uncultured Bacteroidales bacterium
GGCGACAAGGACGATGCCGAACTGCTCATCGTCGGCTTCGGCGGCACCTACGGCCACCTGCATGCTGCCATGGACGAACTGCGAGCTGCCGGCCACAAGGTTGCCCTCGCC
This sequence comes from uncultured Bacteroidales bacterium, assembly GCA_902799985.1. Taxonomy (GTDB): domain Bacteria; phylum Bacteroidota; class Bacteroidia; order Bacteroidales; family Bacteroidaceae; genus Physcousia. Next base: position 20,252 of record CADCCR010000022.1, read on the forward strand.
CACTTCCGTTACATCAATCCTCTGCCCGCGAACACAGCCGATGTCCTGCGCCGCTACCCCAAGGTAGTCATCGCCGAACAGAACATGGGCCAGCTCGCCGCTTGGCTCCGCATGAAGGTCGACGGCTTCGTACCGGCACAATACAATGAGGTCAAAGGCCAACCGTTCAAGGTAGCAGAACTCGTCGAAGCATTCAGCAATTTAGTTAAGAGTTAAGAATTAAGAGTTAAGAAAGGATGTCTCAAGACATACTCATAGACAAACGTTCTTATTTGTTTGCTCTCCGGATAGTAAAAGCTTATAAGTATCTGACAAAGCAGCAGAATGAATATGTTCTCTCAAAGCAGATGCTTCGAAGCGGAACTGCTATAGGTGCTATGATGCGGGAAGCCAAGTTTGCCCAAAGTCGTGTCGACTTTGTCAGCAAAGTATCAATAGCTTTGAAGGAAGCAAACGAAACTCTTTACTGGTTAGAACTCTTACATGACAGTGAATATATTGATGATAATATGTTTAACTCAATACATGCTGAGGCTGATGCAATAACTGCAATCTTAGCATCCATTGTGAAATCAACAAAGGAAAACACTGAAAAGTACGATAACGCAAAAGGTGATTTTCTTAACTCTTAACTCTTAACACTTAACAAATGATGTATAGCGCACAAGATTATAAGAAGGGACAGCCGCGGTGGTGTCCCGGGTGTGGTGACCACTTCTTCCTGTCCAGTCTCCACAAGGCAATGGCCGAGATAGGCGTAGCGCCTTCCGACACAGCCGTCATCAGCGGTATCGGCTGTTCCAGCCGTCTGCCGCACTACATGGCAACCTATGGCATGAACACCATTCACGGCCGTGCCGCAGCCATTGCTACCGGTTGCAAGGTGGCGAACCCCGACCTGACCGTATGGCAGGTGAGCGGCGACGGCGACGGCCTCGCCATCGGCGGCAACCACTTCATTCACGCTAACCGCAGGAACATCAACCTCAATATGATCCTGCTCAACAACCGCATCTATGGTCTGACGAAGGGACAGTACAGCCCCACCAGCCCTCGCGGCTTCGTCAGCAAGTCATCGCCCTATGGCACCGTTGAGGACCCCTTCCGCCCCGCTGAGCTTTGCTTCGGAGCGCGCGGTCATTTCTTTGCCCGTGCCGTTGCCACCGACGCCCCCGGCACCATTGAGGTGCTCAAGGCTGCCTACAACCACAAGGGTGCCAGCGTCTGCGAGATACTGCAGAACTGCGTCATCTTCAACAATGGCACACACGATGCGGTCTATTCGAAGGAAGGTCGCGCCAAGAATGCTATCTACCTTCGTCACGGTGAGAAGATGCTCTTCGGCGAGAATGGCGAATATGGCATCGTGCAGGAGGGCTTCAACATCAAACCCGTAAAACTTGGCGAAGACGGTTACACCGAAGCCGATGTACTGGTTCACGACGCCAAGTGCGAGGACAATACCCTGCAGCTGAAGCTTGCCGAGATGGAGTGGCCCGTAGCCCTCGGCGTCATCCGCGACGTCGAAGCTCCCACCTACGACGACTGCGTTTGGCAGCAAATCGAGGACATCAAATCGAAGAAGAAGTACCACAACTTCGCCGAGCTCCTCGAGACGAACGACATCTGGACGGTCAGCGAGTAAGCAGGCTTCACATCGAACTTAATGACCGATTTAGGTTTATTGGTCATAAGCGCGTGCCGTGTCGGTCATAAGCGCGTACCGTGTCTGAAAGCACCGCTCAGAAATCAGAATCACTCGTCACTCATCAGGTTTTATATCCAAGAGTCAGAAAACCAGCCAATAAGACCCTGACGAGTGCATGACGCACTCATCAGCCACTCGTCAGGTTCTAAGTCGCTGACAACATGCTCTTTACATGCGAAACCTGATGAGTGACGAGTGTTTTGCAATCCGTTTGCCTTGCACCCGTTTACGCGACCTTCACGAATTGAGATAACTATCTTTCACAAAAAAACGTGAGTTTCGGTATTTTTTTTACATGAAATTGTCGTGGATTGAATAATTTTGTGTAACTTTGTACCGACCAAGCCAGTCTTTCGTGGCAGGGGGGGCAAAATCTTAATGGAGTCCTGCGGCCGGGTGCTCTGGCCTTCCTCTTTAGGGAGACGGGAAAGCGCTTTAGCCAACGGAAAAGGATGTTTTCGAATGTTACTGCCTGTGGTCTTCAAACAAAGGAACCACAGTACAGAGGTAGTGCAATGAAATAACTCCCACATCCTTTCCTGACGATAATACATTATTAATGCCGAATTTGGGAGTACATAGGCACGGACTGTTTATTATGCTATGAATATGAAACCAAAGAATGTGAGGCTTGTGGTCCTTGTTATGTTGTCGTGTGTCTTTATGGCAGCAAATGCTCAGCGTAAAACGGAGATAGTAGAACCTGTAGTCGTTCAGAATACTCAGGATAGCGGTAAACTCATCAAGCGCAAAGTGGCTATAGGAAGGTTCACCAACGAAACGCAGTACGCAAAGGGCATCTTCTATGACAAAGAGAACGACCCGATGGGTAAGCAGGCTCTCGACATCTTGTCTGCCAAGTTGGCGGCATCCAACAAATTCATATTGTTGGAAAGAAGCGATTTGGCTTCTCTGCTGGAAGAAGCCAAAAAGAGTGAAGGCGGCCTTTCGACGATAGGAGCAGACTATATGATTATTGGCTCTATCACAGAATTTGGCAGGAAGAATATAGGCAAGAATGGTGCATTTACGAGTGCGAAGACGCAGATTGTTGAAGCAGCCGTTGCCGTCCGCCTTGTTGAAGTCTCAACCGGACTTATCATTTATTCCGACGAGGGTAAAGGCTCGGCAGAGTTGACAACCAAGACCACTCTGGGAGTCGGAGGTCAGGCCAGCTATGATGCAACGCTTAGCGACAAAGCGATATCAGAGGCCATCGGCCAACTTGTGGAAAACATCATAAACAAATGTACCGAGAAACCTTGGCGAACTTATTTCCTTTCCTTCGACGATGATGCACAAATCATTGGCGGTGGTGCCAGCCAGGGAATTAAGGTGGGTGATACCTTTGCTGTCAAGACTCGTGGCAAGCAAGTGAAGAACCCTCAGACAGGCGTAATGGTGGAACTCCCGGGCAAGCAGATTGGTACCGTAACAGTTGCAGCCACAGGTGGCGATACGCCGGAGACGGAGTACTCGATTGTTTCCTTTACGGGTAACGGCTCTACGGTAGATAATAGCAAACTGGCAGATTATTATATTGAAGAAATCAAATAGAAATGATATGAAAGCAAGAGTATTATTCCTGTTAATTGCAGTCGCCAGCCTTTTGGTCGGATGCAAGACGAAGTATCCCGTTGCCATGCAGAGTGGTAAGGAGGATATTGCTTACATACTTTTCGTCGGTCCTCTGAAAACATACGGGAACGGTTCAAGGCCTGTACAAGTGGATGTGGATGGAAAGAAATTTGATGCCAAAGTCGTGAAGCCCAAGACCGCAAACAGAAAAGGCACCCAATATGGAGTTGCCACTGGGCGCAGGAACATCACGGTTACATTCAATGGACAAACAGTTTACCAGAAACAATTGTTCTTGTCTAGTCAAGAAACCAAAATAATTAACCTGCCATGAAGAATCTTATCATATTAGCTGTCTTTGTCATAGCTATCTCATCATGCCAAACGCAGACCTCGCTCTATTCTTGGTATGGTTCCGAGGATGCAACATATACCTATGCTAAGCGAGGCACCGAAGAAACCCTTGCGAAGGCTATGGAACAGTATGAAAAGGTCCTCAGCAAACAGACCGGACTTCGCAAAACTGTTCCTCCCGGGGTGAATGCAGAGTATGGTTATCTTCTCTGCAAATCAGGGAAGAAGAAAGAAGGCTTGACCCTTTTGCGAGCGGAAATACAAGCCTATCCGGAGTCAGAGAAATTCATTTCACGAATCATTAGCCAGCTGGAAAAATGAAGAAATATATCATCCTTGGCCTGGTGGCATTGTTGATGTCGTCATGTGCACAGAATGTTACTTCGCGTCTCGTCCAATATCCCAAGATGTACGAAGAGAAGCCCCTCGCTATAGTGGTAATGCCTCCCATCAACCAAACAAACTTTGTCGAGGCAAAAGACTACTTCTATACAACTCTCTATGCGCCTCTGTGTGAAAAAGGCTACTATGTCTATTCGCCCATGATGGTGATGGAGATGTTCCAAGCCGAGAGTGCCTATGATGCAGAGCAGTTCATTGATGCAGACCTTTCCCAATTCCGTAATGTGCTTGGTGCCGATGCTGCCATGTTTACCATTATCAAGTCTTGGAATAGAAGCAAAATAGGAGGCACATTAACTGCTGGCGTTGAATACATCTTGCGTTCCACCAAAACAGGCGAAACTCTGTATAAGCGTGAGGGCTTAATCAGTGTGGATACAAGCATTCATGCCGGAGGTGGCGGCATGTTCGGCGCGTTAATAGATCTGGCAGCAACAGTCGCAGCCACAGCAGCAACGGATAATGTTGTTGCCGGGCGTGCATGTACGGTTTATGTTTTAAGCGATATGCCCGAAGGGAAATATGGCACGAGGTTTGATCAAGACCAGAATCTGCCAGCGGGGAAACCTTATGTGAGGGCAACCGTAAAACAGTAGTCTTAAAATCTTCCACTGCCACGGGGACCGCCAAAGCCGCCTCCACCCCCAGGACCGCTGCCTCTGCCTTCGCGACCACCACCTTCGCCTCTATCCCTTCCGCCACCGCCGCGGCCACCGAAGCGACCGAAGCGCCAGTAGGCTGAGAGCAGGACGTAGCTGCGGACCATCTCGCTCTGTGTGTCGGTACGGCTCACGGCGCTGACGGAGCGGTTCACATCGTCGCGCTCGCCCAGGATGTCGACGGCGCGGAGGCTGATGGTGAGCTGTTTGCGGGGAAGGAAGCGTTGGCTGATGCTGCCGTTCCAGATGAGGTGGTTGGTGTTCATGGCTGCGTCGGAGTAGCCGCGGCGGCTCTGCTGCTCGATGTCGCTGCCGATAGACATGCCCCAGGGCGTGGTTATCTGGAAGCTGCCGCCGTACCGGAAGTCGTGATGGTCGAGGTTCGATGCTGTGGCGTTGTTGCTGCGGTTGAGGTTGTAGTTGAATCTTCCGGTGACATTTGCTTCCACTTGCCAGCCGCTCTCCCAGTTCTGTCGGTAGGTGAAGCGTGCCCGTTGGCCGAAGTTGCCGCTGCGTGTGATGTTCTCCACCGTCATCTTGTCCTTGCTTCGATAGAGGAAGCCGATGCTCCTCGAGGCGCTGAGGGACGTGCTCATGTCGAAGTGCCAGTACTTTTTGCTGTCGAGAGCGGTGTTGAAGTTGTAGTTGGCCGAGGCGTTCCAGTTGCCGTTGACGTTGACGGGCGTGGAGACGCGACCGCCTGTCACCTCGTTGTATTCCGTCCGGTTCGTGGTGCTGTTCCTGGTTGTGTGGAACTGCAGGTTGACCGCGTTTGTGCGCTGGTATTCGTTGACGGTGCGGCGGTACTCGAAATGGATGTGTTGTGTGAAGCTTGGTTTGAGTCCGGCGTTACCGATGCGTATGTTGAGGGGGTTGGCATCGGAGAGTGTGTCGGGAATCATGTCGATGATGTTGGGCCATCCGGTATCGGCGTTGTAGCGGAACTCGAGTTGTTCCTGGCGGCTGAAGCGGTACTGGAAGTTGACGACGGGCGAGGCGTTGACGACGGTGCGGCGCAGGAGGGTGTCGATGCGGCCTTTCCGGTAGTCCACTTTACTGATTTGCGGCTGTATGTTTCCGCCGATGGTGAGGCGGAACTTGGTGCGGTTGAAGCGCACTTGAGCCCGCACGTTGTGGTTCTGCCCGATGTTCTGCGTGTAGCTGCACTGTTGCTTGTCCTGCACGACGTAGGGTGCTTCGAAGAAGTTGTCGTAGTTGTCCACATTCACGCCGAGCAGGTCGTTGTAGGGGTCGAAGATGGAGCGTACGTCGCGGTCGTTGTCGCGGAAGGAGTAGCGGTAGCTGTAGTCGAGCTGGAGGAAGGTCTGGTAGGCGATGGGTTCGCTGTAGCTGAGGCGTGCGTTGAGGTTGTAGCTATAGTTTGCGCTGCGGTTGTACTGCACTTTGTGATAGACGGAGTCGCCGCCGCTGAGTGCGTGCAGGAGGTAGTAGTCGGTCTGCGAGTAGTTGTTGCCCTGGCTGTCCGAGTCGTCGTAGCCGCCGCTGATGTTGAGTGTGATGTTCCGTCCGGGCTTCTTCAGGCGTTTGTTGACCTGCAGGGAGGCCGAGCCGCTGATGTTCTTCGAGTGGTTCCAGTTGTCGCCGAGGCGGTGGTTCACGCCGATGCGGCTGGCCAGCTGGCGGTAGTCGGCCAGCGGGGTGGGGGAGAACTGGAAGGGGTTGTCGTTCCAGGTGGCCGATTCGTTGCCGCCTGAGTTGCCGTTTCTGCTGATGTTGAACTCGGGCCGGAAGAGGATGTTCCACGTCGAGTCGGGCTTCCACTCCACTCGGTACTGGAAGTTGAAGTTGCCGCTGTGGCTGTTGCTGTGGTTCTTGCTGGCGGAGTAGGCTGAGTTTTTGAGTTCGAAGTTCTGTGAGTTTGACTGCGAGGCGCTGCTCGACTGGCTGAAGGTGCCGTTGACGCTGCCGTTCAGCTCCACTTTCTTGTTCTCCCAGTTCATCGTCGTGCCGATGCGTTGGAAGTCGGTCAGGCCGTTGCCCTGCGTGTTGTTGGCGTTGCCCACGAAGCTGAACTTCTGGTTTCCGCGGAAGCTGTTGACGTTGAGGTTGCCGCTGTAGCGGTCGTGTGTGCCGTAGGCGCCGTCGGCTCTGCCGAAGAAGCCCTTCTTCTTGTCTTTTTTGATGGCGAGGTCGAGGACGGTCCGTTCGTTGCCGTCGTCGATGCCCGTGATGCGAGCCATGTCGCTCTTGCGGTCGTAGGCCTTCACCTTATCGACGATTTCGGCTGGCAGGTTCTGCAGCACGAGGTTGCGGTTGCCCCCGAAGAACTCCTTGCCATCGACCAGTATCTGACTGATGTTCTTGCCGTTGAAGGTGTAGTTGCCGTTCTCGTCCTGCACGATGCCGGGGAGCTTCTTGATGAGGTCCTCCACCATCGACCCTTCGGGGAGCTTGAAGGCGTCGGCGTTGTAGGCCACCGTGTCGTCGATGACCGTCATCTCCGGCAGTTTGCCTTCCACCACGGCTTCGGCCATCACCGTGGCATCCTCGCGCATCATCACGTCGGCCACCTTGAAGTTGCCGGACTTCTGGGGCAGGGTGAGCTTGAACTTCTGCGTCTTGAAGCCCATGAACGACACTTGCAGGGTGTAGGTGGCCGACGGGATGCTTGGGAGCAGGAACTGTCCGTTTTGCTTCGTGGTGGCGCCGGCTATCATCGAGTCGCGTTCATTCAGGAGCTTCACGCCGGCACCCTCCAGGGGTTGCAGCGTCTGGTTCTCGAAGACCGTGCCGCGTATGTTGAGCTTCGTTGCCTGCTTCTGCTGGTCGGGAGCCGGTGTCTGTGCTGATGCCGGAGCGGTAGCCAGAAGCAACAGGAGCAGGAGGGTGTGTAGTAGAATTTTAGCCATGACATATAATATGACATGCTTCGAAGGGGAAAGTTTAATGCGCTTCCGAAATAAACGCCCTGCGCTTCCGAAATAAGCGACCCCTCTCCGTCCAAAATAAGCGCCTAGCGCTTCCGAGATAAGCGCACGCCGTGTTGGGCGGAAACGAGAAGAGGATGTGCCGACTTAGCCGCGACACATCCTCTTGATGCCTGTGGTTGACAGTATGGACTGACGTTCGATGTCCCCCTTACTTCAGGACCATCGTCAGCGTTGCTGTGTACCTCTTGTTGCCTTCAATCTTGGTGTTCAGGGTGAGAGCAACACTCTTTTCCGTGAAGTTTACGGTGATTTCGCTGTTGTTCGACAGGAACTTGTTGCCGAACTTGGTGTTCTTGCGCAGTATCAGCTTGATGGCCTTCTCTGTCTTGTCCGTCCATGTCCAGTCGCAAGTCTCGGTCTGTCCGTTGCTGTATTCGATGGAGAAGAGTCCGTTCTTGTCGAATGTCATGCTGGCGATGTTCTTCCTGAGTGCTTCTTCCTCGCTCGGCTCCAGACCGGCACCTGCCTCCTGAGCTGCGTTGACAAAGACTTCGAGGTTGCCGCTCTTCTCCAGCTTCGACATGTCGACGTCGCCTTCCAGCACGATGTTCATCTGCTCTACAG
>CADCCR010000023.1 GCA_902799985.1 uncultured Bacteroidales bacterium
AAAACTATTTCCAAGGCTTGGGGCGTCGCTTATCTTTACAGACAGGCGACTACGTGTTTTATGTCACACAGAAATCATAGAAATCACAGAAATATTCTTCGGCAACAGCCTCAGATGTAGGCGGTGATATTAGTGTCCCGCTTAAACGGGACACTAATGATAAATTGTTGTTACTTCCTTGCTCATCAACGGGCAAAGAAATGTCCAGCTTCAACTTTTCTTTGAGTGAACACAAAGACGCAAAGACTCGAAGATTGAAGAACACAAAGCTTCAGGGCTTAGCCCTTTGTGTCTTTCTCTCTTTGGTCATTCTTCTTTGTGATTTTGTGTCTTTGTGTTTATTAAATAGCCTTAAGTGAACAAAAATCTTCGCCGCGAGGGATAAAAATCTTCGCAGCATGGGACCAACTTTCTCGCCGCAGGGAACAAAACTATTTCCAAGGCTTTGAAATATATTTCCAAAGCACTAAAATATATTTCCAAGCCTTGGAAATAAATTTCAAAGCCACTAAAAAAGTTTTTATCCGCAGGGCGAGGAAATTGTGACTGCCGGGCGAGGAGAATGTGTCCGCGGGGCGAGGGGATTTTGTCCGCGGGGCGAGGGAAAAGTAAAAGCGGGCTGAAAGGGTTCTGTCGGCGGGGCGAGGATGTTCCTGAAACATGAAAAGAAAGTAAAAAACGAAAAAAAATGGTCGCATTCTTGTTTATAAACAAGAAAAAAGGTAACTTTGCGAGTGAAAATGCAACTAAAACTAATATTAACAACCAAAATCAATTAAACCATGAACAAATCATTACTTTTGACTTTCCTGCTGACGTTGGTAAGTTTGGCAGGAAGCAATGTGAGGGCTGTGGCTCAGACCACCGAGCCGAACGAGGTGATTGAGATTGCTTCGCCCGAGGACCTGAATGCCTTTGCCGCGATGGTGGAGAACGGCGCTCAGGTGGATGGTCTGCTGACAGCCGACATCGACCTGCGCGTGAGCGACTTCCCCAACCAGATGATTGGCACGGAAAGCTATCCGTTCACAGGCAAGTTCGACGGACAGGGCCACACCGTCTACTACAGCTACGACTTCCGTGACAACTACTGCGGTCTCTTCAGCTACATCAGAGGCGCCACCATCTGCAACCTCCGCGTTGAGGGCGATGTGGTGACGCGAGGCATCCACTACGGCGCCCTCATCGGCTATGGCGACGGCGAGATGCTCGTGGAGAACGTGGTGACCGACGTCACCATCGTGGGCGAGCACAGCGGTGTGACCGGCAACGGCGGCATGATAGGCGCCCTCTACGGCAACATCACCTTCAACAACTGCGCCACTCTGGGCGAGATGGGCAACCCCGGCAGCTCGATGTACTGCGGCTTCGTGGCCTTCGCCACCGGCGGCGTGACGTCGACGCTGAACAACTGCTTCACCGCCTGCAAGCTTACCGAGGGCACAGGCACCGACTACTGCTTCACCTTCTGCCGCGGCACATACGTGGCCAACAACTGCTACTACGTCAATGCCATCGGAGAGGTGCAGGGCACACAGGTGACAGAGGAGCAGGTGGCCAGCGGTTCGCTCTGCTACAAGCTCAATGGCGACCAGAGCAACATCAGCTGGACACAGACCCTCGGCAAGGACCGCATCCCACAGCCCGGAACAGGCAGCCTGCGCGTCTATGCGTCCGGCACCGTTCGCTGCGACGGGGCTGAGCTCGAGGACAATCCGCTGACCTACACCAACACCGAGAGCTATCCCGACAAGCCCGACCATAAGTACAGCACCGACGGCATCTGCACCGTCTGCGGTCTGACCGACCCCAACGCTGTCAAGCAGAACGAAGAGGGCTTCTACCTCATCGAGAATGCCGAACAGATGTACTGGCTCAACCTGAAGGTGCAGGAGGGCGCTACCGACCTGAAGGTGTTGCTGACCGACGACATCGACCTGAACGACGGCTTCGACCCCGACTTGATGATAGGCACGGAGAGCAGACCCTTCAAGGGTATCTTCGACGGCGGCGGACACACCATTACCTATGACTACACAGCTGTGACAAGCAAGTGGCGCGGCCTGTTCGCCTTCATCAGGGACGCCACCATCCGCAACCTCCGCGTGGAGGGCGCAGCCTACGTCACTCAGATTCATTATGGTGCCCTCATGGGACGAGCCGACGGCACCATCCTCGTGGAGAACGTCGTGACCAACGTCAACATCACCGGCGCCATGAACCAGGTGACCGGCGACGCAGGCATGGTGGGCGCCAACTACGCCAACATCACCTTCAACAACTGTGCTACGCTCGGCGAGATGGGTTATGCCGAGGACGGCAAGGTAAGCTCCATGTACAGCAGCTTCTCCGGATGGTCGGACGGTAACAGCGTCACGACCCTGAACAACTGCTACACAGCCTGCAAGCTCACCGAAGGCACCAGCACCAGCAACTGCTTCACCCTGACCCATAGCGGCGGCATCGTCACCATGAACAACTGCTACTACCTCAACACGGTGGGCAGAGTGCAGGGCACAGCCATCACCGAGGAACAGATGGCGAGCGGCGAGCTCTGCTACATGCTCAACCAAGGGTCGGCGTCCGAAGGGGAAGCCAACGGCGACCAGAGCGAGATAGGCTGGTATCAGAACATCGGCGAGGACGAGATGCCCGTGCCCGACAGCAGCCATCTGAGAGTCTACGGCGCAGGAAAGACCTTCATGAACATCACCGACGAGGCCAGCTTCAAGGAGTTCGTTTCCCTCGTCCTCGACGAAGAAAAGGCTCGCTACGAGGAGACCATTGCCCAGAAGACCCTCATCGATACTTATCTCGACGCGCTCGACAAGCTCGGCGATGCTCCCGACATCGACACCTTCATGGCCAGCTACAAGGAGCTCGACGCTCAGCGCGACACCATCCAGAGCAGCGTCGCAGCCTATGCCGCATACATCGCCAAGGTGGAGGAAACGAAGAAGTATCTGGAGGAACATCCCGACCTGAACAACGAGAAGAGTCAGGCCCTGGCAAGCTACCTCACCGAGTTCGACGGACCGAGCGAGGACTATCCCAACGGCTCTGCTCCCTACATCCTCGACAACCGCACACTCAGCAACGAGGAAATCATCGCCGAGACAGCCTTCATCGACGAGAAACTGGTTGAGGCCATCACGTCGACACCGGCTGTCGGCACAGAGATAACGATGCTCTTCACCAATGCCGACCTCAGCAGCAAGTTCGACGGATGGGAAGGCCAGCTGCCCACCGGATGGGGCACATCGGAGACCAGTCCGCTCTATGCTGCCGAATGTCTCTCAAAGACGATGGACATGTACCAGACCTTGACGGGACTGCCCAACGGCATCTACGAGCTGCAGGTGAACGGCGCCTTCCGCCCCACACCCTACACCAACTTCTACAACGTCAACTACGCCGCTACACTCTATGCCAACGGCGTCCACAACTACTTCCAGGCTAACATCGAGGACATGATCAGTCCGGAAGATGCCATCGACGGCGAGAACTGCAACATCAACGGCCCCGTTGCCGACTTTGCCGTGCCCGACAGGGACGACGAGGAGGAACTGGCAGGCTACACGATGCAGGGCATCGTCAGCTGCTGCAACGCCTTCCAGGCCGGACGCTATCCCAACAGCGTGCTCTGCAAGGTGACCGACGGCACCCTGACCATCGGCATCCGTCAGCCTGGTACAGGACTCACGGGCGACTGGCTCGGATTCGGCAACATCAAGGTGTTCTACTACGGACAGCTGAACGAAGCCGACGAGAGCCTGGACCGCGTACTTGCATCGCAATCGGACCGCGCAAACACCATCCTCTATGAATACGAGTTCGACTACACCGACGAGTATGCAGCTTATCCCAACTTCAGCCAGGCACTCAAGGACGAGCTTCAGCAGACGCTCGAGGCCGTAGCTACTGCCACCGAGCCCGAAGCTAAGTACCAGCTCATCGAGAAGTTCTCGAGCCTCTTCCTGCAAATCTACGAGTGCAAGCAGGCATACGTCGCCCTCATGGACAAGTCGGAAGAGGTGAACAACCTGCTGGATGCCTTCTCGAGCATTCTCACCGAAGAGGAGTTCAACCAGATGGATGACCTCTACACCGAGCTCATCAATGGCTACATCGACGGCACCATGACCGCCGAGGAAGCTCTGGCCATCGACCCCAAGAGCGTGATTAAGTTCTTCCCCGATGAAGAGGACGGCTACTATCTGCTCCGCACCCCGAAGGACTACTTCGTCTTCGCAAGCCTGGTGAATGGCGGCACTACGAACGTCAATGCCAAGCTCATGGCGGACATCGACCTGCGCGAGAGCGACTATCCCAGCCTCATGATAGGCAACGAAGATGCACAGTTCGCCGGCACGTTCGACGGACAGGGCCACACCGTCTCCTACAGCTATGAGGTAGGCGACAACTACGGCGGAATGTTCCGCTACTTGAACGGCGCCACCATCCGCAACCTCCGTGTCGAGGGCGATGCCATCGTGACGGCTATCCACTTCGGCGCATTGGCCGGATGGGCCAACGGCACAACACTCATCGAGAATGTCGTGACGAATGTCAACATCACAGGCGACCGCAGCGGCGTGACCGGCGACGGAGGCATGTTCGGACGACTGGAAGGTCCGGTCACCTTCAACAACTGTGCTACGCTCGGCTCGATGGGTAATCCCGGCAGCTCGATGTACTGCGGCTTCGTGGCATATGCAGGTAACGGCTCTTCCACGCTGAACAACTGCTTCACCACCTGCGCCCTCACCGAAGGTACAGCCACAGACTACTGCTACACCTTCTGCCGCGGTACGGTGAAGCTCAACAACTGCTACTACCTCAACGCAGTAGGCTCGGCTCAAGGCACACAGATGACTCAGGAACAGTTCCAGAACGGTGAGGTCTGCTTCAAGCTGAATGGCGACCAGAGCGTCATCAATTGGTACCAGACCATCGGCGAGGATGCCGTTCCTGTCCTCAACGAGAGCCATCAGATTGTCATCTTCGAGGACGGCAAGTACAGCAACGCCGACGGCATAGCAGAAGTGGCAGCCGACGGCAGACAGCAGACCGGCGGCATCTACGACCTCTCGGGACGCAAGGTGGCCAAGGCTGCGAACGGCATGCTGCCAAAGGGTATTTATATCGTAGGCCAGAAGAAAGTTCTGGTGAAGTGAATATATTAAATATGTATATAGGGAAATGAAAAGAAAAGCATTTCTTACAGTCACCCTCTGCGCCATAGCTTCTGTGGCTATGGCGCAGAGCTTCACTGTCCATGAAAAAGACGAAAGCTACGGATTCAATCAGGAAGACGTAGACAGCATTGTGTTCAGCATGGAGGCAGCAGAGCCTCTCAACGCAAAGCCGCGCAAGGTGGATGGGCGATGGTGCTCGCTGGGCACATCCATCTCCTGGCTCAACGACCAGACAGCCTCGTACCCCATCACAAAGGGCTATCAGACGCGTGTCATGGAAAAGCTCGCCTTCACGGGCTTCAACAACAAGGCCGTCAATGGCGGAACTATCTCTTCTGCCATCTCAGCCGTAGGCTATGCCGACTACTATACCATCGAGCATGGCATCAACGACTGGGGACATTCCACTCCCGTGGGCACCATCGACGATTACATTAACAACACGAAGAACGGCACCTTCGCTGCCACCTACAGACAAGTCATCGACCGCATCTTCCAGCGCAACAAGAAAGCTCGCGTCATTCTCTGCACGCCCCGCAAGGCTTATGGCTTCGGCGACTACCTGCCCGCCCATTGGTACGATGCGAAGAACGGCATCTACCTTCAGGAATATGCCGACATGGTCCGTCAGATAGCAGCCTTCGAGTCGTTCCCCGTGGCCGACTTCTTTGCCGAATGCGGCGGCCAGCGACAGCTCGACAACTGGAGCTACGACACGGCTCTGCACCCCAACGACGAAGGAATGCAGATAATGGCAAACGTCCTCATCAAAGCCTTCGAGAAAATACTGGCTGAGTAGAACAAGCATGGCAACCGAGTAGAACACAGATGGCAACAGGAAACACAGTCATACAGAACGCCACTATCGTAAATGAGGGCGGACGCTTCCGGGCGTCCGTCCTCATTGCGTCAGGACGCATAGCCCAAATCGTCAGGGACCAAGAACTGCCCGTACGGAACGGCGACGAAGTGGTGGATGCAGAAGGCGCATTGCTCTTGCCCGGCATTATCGATGGGCATGTACACATGCGAGAGCCGGGCCTCACGCACAAGGCCGACATGGAGAGCGAGACGCGAGCTGCGGCACGAGGCGGTGTGACGACGGTTCTCGACATGCCGAACGTCGTGCCTCAGACCACAACGCTCCAGCTCCTGCAGGAACGCTATGCGCTGGCCGAAGGACGTTGCTACGTGAACTATGGTTTCTTCCTCGGTGCCACCAACAACAACATTGAGGAAATCAAACGTCTCGACGTGACGCAAAGTCCGGGCGTCAAGCTCTTTATGGGAAGCAGTACAGGCAACATGCTCGTCGACCGCGAAGAGGTGCTCCATCGCATCTTCCGCGAATCGCCTACACTCATCGTGGCACATTGCGAAGACACGGAGAGGATTAAGAGTGAAGAGTTAAGAGTTAAGAGTGAAGAATCAGAGTTACATTTAGGAAACAACGGTACATTTGATTCTTCACTCTTCACTCTTCACTCTTCACTCCCCGACGACCTTCCTGTCCGCTTTCATCCTCTTATCCGCGACCACGAAGCTTGCTACCGCAGCTCGGAGCTTGCCGTTCGCCTTGCCAAAGAGGAGGGAGCCCGACTGCACGTGGCACACATCACGACGGCACGGGAGCTGGAGCTCTTCCGTCCCAGCGATGCATCAGCCAAGGGAGCTGAGGAACGATTCCATCCCGATGATGCGACAGCTAACGGAGCTGAGGAACGATTCCATCCCGATGATGCATCAGCCAAGGGGGCTGAGGAACGCATCACGGCAGAGGCTTGCGTGCCGCATCTGCTCTTCACCGACAAGGACTACGAGACGCTTGGCTCCCGCATCAAGTGCAACCCTGCCATCAAGACAGAAGCAGACAGGGCAGCTCTTCGCAAGGCCTTGACCGACGGGCGCATCCGCACCATCGCCACCGACCACGCGCCGCATCTGCTCAGCGAGAAGGAAGGCGGTGCCCTGAAAGCCATGAGCGGCATGCCGATGGTGCAGTTCTCCCTGCCTGCCGTGCTCTCCCTCGTGGACGAAGGCGTGCTTAGCCTGGAGCGGGCCGTAGAGCTGATGTGCCACAACCCGGCTCGCCTCTATCGCATTCCCGAGCGTGGCTTCATCCGCGAAGGCTACAAGGCGGACCTCGCCTTGGTGCGCCACAAAGCATGGACGGTAACAAAGGACTGCATCGAGAGCAAGTGCGGGTGGAGTCCCTTGGAGGGCAGCACCTTGAAGTGGCAGGTGGAGAAGACCTGGGTGGGCGGTCATCTTGTGTGGGACGGAGCCTCCCTCATGTATCCTCCTCGGGGAGAAAGAATCTTTTTTGCAGACGGCAAATAAACCTTTTCCATGAGGAGTTGTCTAAGAGTTAGGATTAATGATTAATGATTAAAGATTAAGGAATAAAGATTAGGGATTAAGGATTAAAGAATAAGGTATTAGCAAAATAAAAAGAAACTAATGGAACGCAGATTCTCAACGCTTATCATACTTTGCCTATGCTCGCTTGTGGCAGTAGCGCAGAAAGTAACTGTCAGCGGACTTGTCATGGACGGCGCACTCAACGAGCCTCTGGCCGGAGCGTCCGTCGTGCTGCTCCAGCCGAAGGACAGCGCACAGGCCACAGGCGTCTCCTCCGACCTGGAAGGCAAGTTCAAGCTCCCCGCCGTCAAGGCCGGCAACTACATCTTCCGCATCAGCTACATGGGGTTCCAAACCTACTATCGCAACATCACGCTGCCCAAAGGCAACAAGTCCGTCAACCTCGGCACCATCACCCTCGAAGAGAACAGCAAGGTGCTGAAGGAAGCTGAGGTGACAGCCAAGCTGGCTCAGGTGGAGATGAAGGCCGACACCTTCATCTTCAATGCCGAGGCCTATCGCCTGCCCGAAGGCTCGATGCTCGAAGAACTCGTCAAGAAGCTGCCTGGAGCCGAGATAGACGACGACGGCTCAATCAAGATTAATGGCAAGAGCGTCTCGAAGATAATGGTCGACGGCAAGGAATACTTCCAGAACGACACGAAGATGGCGATGAAGAACTTGCCCTCGAAGCTCATCAAGAAGCTCAAGTCGTACGACAAGAAGAGCGACTACACGCGCATCACCGGCATCGACGACGGCGAGGAGGAGACCGTGCTCGACCTCTCCGTGAAGAAAGGCATGAAGGAAGGTTGGGTGGGCAACATCGACGGAGCCTACGGCACCGAGGACCGCTACTCGGCCAAGGCGAACGTCAACCGCTTCCTCGACAACAGCTACCTCTCCGTCATCGGCAGCCGCAACAACGTGAACGACTTCGGCGGTCGCTGGGGCGGCGGTGGCAACGGTATCGTCACCAGCACGATGGGCGGCGTCACCTTCGCCTGGGAGAACGGCAAGCCCGACTACTCGGCAGGCCTCTTGAAGCTGGGCGGCAACGTGCGCTACAGCAGCAGCGACAGCGAGTCGCAGACCCGCACCAACAGCGAGATGTTCCTCCCCTCGGGCGTCAGCCAGTTCTCCAACTCCAAGAACCTGGGCACGAACTGGGGGCAGAACGTCAATGCCAACTTCCGCCTCGAGTGGTTCCCCGACAGCATGACCAACATCCTGTTCCGTCCCAACTTCAGTCACTCCAACGGCAACAGCACCTCGCGCAGCCATAGCGTCACGTTCAACCAGAGTCCCTTCGAGGCCGGCCTGACCGACCCCGTCGAGGAATACGGCACGTGGAGCGACCCGGACGGCATTCGCGTCAACGGCAACGAGCGCCTCAACGATGGCAACAGCTACAGCAACAACATCAACGGCGAGCTGCAAGTCAACCGTCGCATCGTAGTGCCCGGACGTAACCTTACCTTCAACGTGGAAGGCTCGTACAGCGAGTCGGACAACAAGTCCTACAGCCGTTCGATGGTGAGGTACTACCAGCGTGCCACCGACAACCTGAGCGCCAACTACCAGAACACCATGTCGCCCTCGAAGAACTACAGCGTCCAGGGCCGCGTCAGCTACACCGAACCCATCCTCAAGGGAACCGTCGTGCAGCTCAGCTACCAGGGGCAGTACCGCTTCCAGGACAGCGACCGCGAGATGATGATATACGACAAGCTGGAGGAAGCCCTGCAGGACAAGGGACTGACCGACGTCACGGCCGTCGACCTCTACAACGGCACGTACCAGGGCATGACGTTCCAGAGCCTCGGCATCGACCTCACCCAACTCACACGCGACGCCATGAACAGCCAGTACGCCACATACAAGGAGTTCAATCAGGACGTCAACCTCATGCTCCGCCACAACAGCAAGCTCGAGAACGGACAGGAATTCAACTTCAACATGGGCGTCAACTTCCAGCCGCAGCGCACCGACATGGAGTACGAGAAGCGCAGCGTGCACATCGACACCGTTCGCCACGTGCAGAACTGGGCACCGCGCCTCAACTTCCGATGGAAGATATCCAACACCAGCCAGCTGCGCATCCGCTACAACGGCCGCCTGTCGCAACCCTCCATGACCAACCTCATCGAAGTCATGGACAACAGCAACCCCCTCTACATCAGCACGGGTAACGCCGGACTGAAAAGCTCGTGGAACGACAACTTCAACGTCGAGTACAACAACTACATCGCCGAGCGGCAGATGGGATGGTATGGCGGCTTGTGGGGCGGCATGACGCGTCGCGCCATCTCCAACGCCACCATCTACGACACCGCATCCGGCATCAGCTACAGCCGGCCCATGAACATCAGCGGCGGATGGAACCTGCGCACATGGATGGGCTTCAACACAGCGCTCGACAAGGCAAAGCACTTCAACCTCAACTGGAGTCAGAGCATCAACCACGCCACCAACGTCGGCTACATCAGCAGCGACCTCGATGCCGGAGCACAGCAGTACCTCCTGCCTCAGGTTGACATGAGCGGCCTCTTCAGCTACATGGACGAGAGCGGTCTGCTCCGCAAGGCTAACACCAAGAGCACCGACCTCGGCGAGAACCTGCGCCTCAACTATCGCAACGACCTCATCGAGGTGGGCGTAAACGGCGGCATGAACTATACACACGCTCGCAACGACATGCAGAAGACCGGCAACCGCGACACCTGGTTCTTCAACTACGGCGGCAATGTGGTCATCAACATGCCTTGGGACATGCAGTTCAGCAGCGACATCTCGCAGCAGAGCCGTCGCGGCTACGACGATGCCTCGATGAACACCAACGAGCTCATCTGGAACGCACAGCTCAGCCAGAACTTCCTCAAGCAGAAGAACGCCACGGTCAGCGTGCAATGGTACGACATCCTGCGCGAGCGCTCGAGCATCAATCGCAACTATAGCGCCACGAACCGCAGCGACACATGGACCAACGCCATCCACAGCTACGTCATGGTGCACCTCATCTACCGCTTCAACCTCATGGGCAACAAGGAAGCCCGTGCCGCAGGCTTTGGCGGCGGCGGTCAAGGCGGCTGGGGCGGCGGCCGAGGCTGGGGTGGCGGCGGCGGTGGCCGAGGCGGAAGGTTCTAAGTGGAAGGAACTTTACAAAAGTTCATCTCTGTTTTGATGTAAAATAGAGAGAAAACGTGCTTCCGTGTCGCTCGAAACGGCAAAATTGACGTCGCGGCACGGTCTTCCGACCGACACGCCACGGGGCTTCCGCCGGAAGCGCAGGGCGCTTATTTCATCACGACACGTCCTTTCGGGCGATTTCACACGTCAAATCGGACTGCAAAACAGGTACTTTTCCATGGTTTTGCGGCCCGATTTTTGTTTAGCTCCGTTGTAAGTCGTTGTCAGACGGCAAGATACGAAACGGCACGAAAATCGCGTATTTGCGAGCTCGGCGCGGAAAGGCTGCAAATACGCGATTCTCAGACGGTCAAAACTGCGAATTGTCAGGACATCCTCGTCCTGTTCTCAGCCTCCCGCGTTGCGGTAGTCTATCGGTGTCTGCCCTTGATAGAGACGGAACATCTTGTTGAAGTAGGAGGCGGAGTCGAAGCCCAGGCGGTAGGCAATCTCCTTGCAGGAGGCGGATGTGCTGAGCAGGTAGTCCTTGGCCCGCTCCATCTTCAGCCGGAGGAAGTATTGTGCAGGCGGGAACCCTGTGTGGCTCTTGAACTGCTTCCGGAACTTGGAGTAGCTCATGCCGGCTTCCGCTGCGATGTCCTCCATGCTCAGATTGCCATGCAGGCTCTGCCTCATCCGTTTTATGGCGAAGTTGATGCTGACGGTATCGGGGTTGTCGATGAAGGGCAGCTGCTGGCTGCGGGCGTAGATGGTGCTGAGGATGAGGCCGATGTACCCAGCCAGCTGTTGCTGGTAGGCCGGCATCTGGTCCTCGGCCACCTCGTAGGCTTTCTCGTAGGCGGCACAGAGCGTCTGCGACACGCCGACGTGGTGGACGGGCTTCGAACGGTCGGGGAAGAACTTGTCCACGAGCATGTTGGAGAACTTCCCCGTGAAGCCAATCCAGGCTTCCGACCATCCTGTCTCTGGGTCGGGCGCGTAGTTGTGCCATTCGTTCGGGTAGAGGATGAAGGCATCGCCGGCGTGGACCTCTGTCCGTGGCTGGTGGGCCGACACGAACCATCCGCTGCCCCTTGTGATGTACACAATCTGTGTCTCCCGCAGCACGCGCCCCCTGTCGGCGAAGAACAGGTAGTCCTCCGGATGCTCCCCGATGGGATAATTGCTGCCGGGCTCCACGTCCTGCACTCCGACCGTCTTCGTGATGATGCCCCACTGGTGGTCCGATGCATGTGCAAGCAAGTATTTACTGGTAGCCATACTATCTTCAGTCTTTATCTCTATTTTTCAACCTGCATTCTTCATCATTCTTCCTGCAAAGTTATTAAATCTCTCCGACATATCAAAAAGTTACATCAAAAAGTCAGTTAATTCTTCGTTATGTGGCAGAAAATGGCGTCCTTTGCAGCCGAAAAGTATGATAAATCTTTATTTTAGGTAAAGAAGAACGGCTAAAACAAACAATCATAAAAGGAATACAATGAAGAAGATTCTGTTTTTCATCTCGACGTTCGTGGCAACGCTTTCGGCTTACGCGCTCGACGTCAACGGTCTCCGCACCGAGGACTACCACAATCCAGTCGGCATCGACAAGAGTACTGTTCATTTCTCGTGGACGTTGCAGAGCATGCAGCGTGGCGTAGTGCAGACGTCCTACAGCCTGCAGGTAGCTCGCGACGCTGCCTTCGGCGACGTGGTGTGGGAGTCGGGCAACGTAGAGTCCGACCAAAGTGTCAACGTCGAAGCCAAGGGCTTCACGCCTGCTGCTGAGACTCGCTACTATTGGCGCGTCACCGTCACCGACAACAAGGGCGAGACGGCTGTCAGCAGCGAGAAGGCATACTTCGAGACGGGCTTAGGCCAAGTGGGAGAGAAGGCCTGGAGCGGTACGCAATGGATTAAGGTCTCCTCCAATGCCTCCGGCGAGGGGGAGGACGTAGCGCCTGCGGACTATGAAGTGGAGGTGAAGTTCAACGTCAAGCAGTTGGCAGCCGGACTTATCTTCGCCGCTTCCGACCACAGCAACTACTACATGTGGCAGGTGAACACGAACGGCAGCGTGCGTTTCCGTCCGCATCGCTGGAGCGGAGGCAACCCTGCATGTCTCTCGGAGAACGCCATCACGGGCGTCAGCATCAAGAATGGCGAACAGCACACCCTTACCATCAAGGTCACCGAGGGCAAGACGGCTCGCACATACATCGACAATAAGCTCATCGACACCCGCACGGGCGACTTCGCTTACGGCGAGTTCGGCTTCCGCGAAGACTACGACAACGGCAGCCAGCCCGAGCAGGCCTACTTCGACGACTTCAAGGTGACAGCCGCCGGAAAGGTGCTTCTCGAGGAGAACTTCGACGCTGGCACCTGCATGTTCCGCGGCGGCACGCTCCAGAACGGACAGTTCTATGTGTCCGGCCCGGGCACGTATGCCTGGCAGCAGAAGGTGAGCAAGCCCGTACGTTTCGACGTGGATTACGACTTCACCCTCGTCAATGATAACGCAAGCATCTGCTTCAGCGCCACTTCCGGCAACACGTACATGATGTGGGCCATCAACACGCTCGACGTCAGCCAGCCCGTCGTTCGCCGCCATGTCTATCTGAACGGCAACCTCACCTACAACGACACGCCCATCACAGCCTTCAAGAAAACCGACCTCCTGGGCAAGCAGCATCACGTCACGCTGGAGTGCGAGACACCCTACGTGCGCACATATATTGATGATGTACTCGTGGATACCTATCAGGACACGCAGGGTGTGCTGGCCATCGGCGACCTCGGCATGCGCGTCAGCGCGACGGGCAACGAGCGCGAGAAAGCGTACTTCGACAACATCCGGCAGACCGTCTACGACGAAGAGGGCAACCCCACTGTCACCTTCAGCGAGGACTTCGAGGGCGCAGGCAATGCCTTCAACGCCACCGACATACGCGACTACGGCGGCAGCCGCCAATGCTACATGGAGGCAGCTACGGGCGGCAGCAAGCGACTCATGCAGCAGGACGGCAGCGTGGTGGCAGGCATGCCGATGTTCCGCAAGGCCTTCGAGCTCGGAGCGGCAGTCCGTCGCGCACGTCTCTACGCAACGGGCCTGGGCGTCTACAACGTCTTCATCAACGGCGAACGCGTGGGTCAGACAGACGCGGACGGCAAGACACTCTACGACGAGCTCAAACCGGGAGCAACCGAGATGCTGAAGACCGTCTTCTACACCACGCACGACGTGACGGCTCTGCTGCGCGAAGGCAAGAACGCCATCGGCGCCGAGGTGTCGACCGGCTGGTGGAACGGCGGCATCGTGCACGGCATATACGGCAACAAGCCCAATGCCTTCCGCGCTCTGCTCAAGGTGGAACTGGAGAACGGCTCCGTCGTCACCATCCCCACCGACCTCTCTTGGCGCAGCAATACCAACGGCCCTCTGCGCAAAGGCGACGTCTATAACGGCGAGACCTACGACGCTCGTCTGGAGGCAGGACAGTTCACGCCCGACTTCGACGACAGCGATTGGTTCGGCGTAGCCGTGTCGAACGACTTCAAAGGCGAGATTCGTGCATTCGAAGGACCGGCCATCATGGCCGTAGAAGGCCTGCGTCGCTACCCCAAGACCATCCAGATATACGAAGGCACGAAAGCCAACGGCAAGACCTTCGGCGAGATAAATGTCCTGTCAGAACTCACCGGACAAAACAACTTCACGCTGAAAGCCGGCCAGACTGCCGTTATCGATCTCGGTCAGAATGCCTCCGGCTGGGTCAGCTTCACCGCAAAGGGTCTGAGCGGAACAAAGCTTCGTTTCCGCTTCGGCGAGATGCCTAACACCACGGGCGACCGCAGCCGCGGCGACGATGGCCCTGCCGGTTCCATCTACACAGAGAACCTCCGCTCCGCCGAAGCCACGCTCTACTATACCCTCAAGGGCGCTCAGGAGGGCGAAAGCTTCCATCCCACAACCACCTATTTCGGCTTCCGCTACATCGAAGTGACCACTTCGGCCGACGTCGAACTGAGTGACGTCATCGGCGAGACCGTGACGAGCGCCGTCGAGGAGAAGTCGTCGTTCCGCACCAGCCATGCCGACGTCAACCAGCTCTACAGCAACGTCATGTGGGGACAGCGCTCCAACTTCGTCAGCGTGCCCACCGACTGCCCGCAACGCGACGAGCGCATGGGCTGGACAGCCGACACACAAGTATATTCGATGGCTGGCCTCTACAATGGCGACACCCGCAACTTCTACAAGAAATGGATGCGCGACATGCGCGACGCCCAGCGCTCCGACGGCGCCTACGGCGTCATAGCCCCCTATCATTGGGGCGTGGGTTATGGCGCAGCAGCTTGGGCAGATGCAGGTGTCATCCTGCCATGGAAGGTATATCTCATGACAGGCGACAAGGAAATCCTTCGCGAGAACTTCGAAGCCAACGAACGCTACATGTCGTTCCTTGCAGCTCAGACCGGCGACGGCTACCAGTACAATGGTGGACTTACCACGTATGGCGACTGGGTGGCATACGTCTCGACCGACAGCCGATACTGCAGCGTATGCTATTATGCTTACGATGCCGACCTCATGGCACGCACTTGTCGCGCCCTCTCCGAGCGGGAAGGCGACACCTACAGCAAGAAGGCTGAGAAGTACGAACAGCTCTTCCAGAACATCAAGGCCGAGTGGCAGAAGCGCTTCCTCAGCACCACGAAGATACCAACCCAAGGCACACAATGCGGCTACCTCATGGCGCTCCGCTACAATCTGCTGCCCGACGAGCAGTCCATCACCCGCACCCGCACCTATCTGCACCGTGCCATCCAGAACAATGCCTTCAAGCTCAACACCGGCTTCCTCGGCACAGCCATCCTCAACCAAACGCTTACCGAGAACGGATACATCGACGATGCCTACACTTTGCTGCTCCAGCGCAACGATCCCTCCTGGCTCTATAGCATCGACCAGGGCGCAACGACCATCTGGGAGCGCTGGAACTCCTACACGAAGGCCAGCGGCTACGGCCCCGTCAGCATGAACTCCTTCAACCACTACGCCTACGGCATCATAGCCGAATGGATGTACCGACACGTGGCAGGCATCGCACCCGACGAGGCTCAGCCAGGCTTCAAGCACTTCTTCCTGCAACCCTATCCCGACACACGCGCCACGCTCCGCTACAGCCAGCAGCGCATCACGTCAGTCGATGCCGACTTCGCTTCGGACTATGGCAGCATCAAGGCCGAGTGGGAATGCGACGGCTCGAAGGAGATGACCTACCGCGTCACCATCCCCGCCAACACGTCGGCAACGCTGCGTCTGCCCGTCGGCGAAGGCCTCTATGTGTACGAGAGCGGCGAGGTGGCCGAGGATGCCGAGGGCGTCACCTACACCGGGACAGCCGACGGCTACGCCACCTACGAGGTGGGCTCCGGCTCGTACCTCTTCCGCGTCAGCACCGACGACCCCAACGCAATCAGGAGCATCGACGAGAAGGCCAAGTCAAGCCGTCAGGACGTAGGTTCCTACTACAACCTCGAGGGCATGCTCCTGCCAGGCGAGACCGCAGCCCGCGGCATCGTCATCACCGGCGGGAAGAAGATAATAAAGCATAACTAAACAACAAACCCCAGTCCATGAAAACACACCAACTGATAGCATCCGACGTTTCTGCGCCAAGGCAGACTCCAAACAAGCCTCGCCTATGGCCGTCGGAAACCGTTCGAAAGAGAGTCTTATTCATGTCCCTTTTCCTGTGGACGGCAGTCTCTTCGGCATTGGCTATCAGCGATGATGTTGTCATAGACTGGGGTTCACCGATAGTAGAGGCAGGTCGCACGGGCTGCATCTACCCTATCAAGTACACGAAGACCGACCCCTCGGCCTCGACGAACTGGCAGCGTGTCAGCTTCGACGACAGCGCCTGGGCGGACGGCTTCGGCCCGATAGGAAGTGCCGGTCTGGGCGGACTGACCCTCGGCACCACGTTCGACGATGTGAACGACGGCACGTACAACGTCTGGTTCCGACGCGCGTTCACCCTCGACGAGTCGCTCTACGACAAGGATGTCTGGCTGGCCTGCGGGCACGACGACGAGGGAGCCATCTACATCGACGGCAATCTCCTCGTCAGCTGGGGCAATGTCTGGAACGCCACGGAGTGCATCAAGCTCGACAAGAACCAGACGCGCTACCTGACGAAAGGCGAACATGTCTTCTCCGTCTGGGCGAAGAACAACACCGGAGGCTTCTACTTCGACTGCGGTCTCTACGGCAAGGCGACGGTCGACTGGAACGTTCCCTACCTGGCCGGCGCGCGTTCCGGCGTGCAATACGACATACAGTACACCCTCGCCAAACCTTCCGGCAATGCCTGGACAACGCTCGCCTTCGACGATTCCGCATGGAAGGCGGGTAAAGGTCCCGTGGGCGACATCAGCGGACCCGAGGGAACGGCTCCCGTAGGGCTGTGGTGCCAGGCCAACGATGGCGTGTACAACGTCTGGTATCGCAGGCGTTTCTCCCTTGCCGAGGACATCAGCGGACGCGAGGTCTGGCTGGCCTGCGGACACGACGACGAGGGAGCCATCTACATCGACGGTGTGAAGATTGTCGGTTGGGGCAACGAGTGGGACTATGCACACTTCCAGAAACTGACCGACGCGCAGAAGGCTCTCCTCACCCAAGGCGAACATGTCATGGCCGTTTGGGCCAAGAACAACGCCGGCGGCTACTACTTCGACACGGGTCTCTACGGCACGGAGGGCGACGAGCCCCTGGACAATCCTGTGGCCAGCGTGTCCGTCGACTTCTCCCGATGGGAAGAGTTCCCGCTGGTCAAGAAGTTCGGCGTGTACCAGACGCCATGGGTGAGAAGCAACGAGCTCAACCGCGACCTGCCCAAACTCTCCGAGCTGGAGGCCCGAGCCATGCGCTACGAGATGTGCTGGGGCAACAACAATGCCTTTGGCGAACCTTCCATCAGCGGCACCAAGGAACGCTGGAACTACAGCTTCACCCGCTACGACAACATGTACCGGAAGATGAAGGAGAACACCGAGGCGCTCATCGTCTCGCACGGCTACTGCCCGAGCATCATCAATGGCGGCGACAACCGCAACGTCCCGGCTGACTGGAACGTGTGGCGGAAAGTGAACAGCGACTGGGCGGCACATTGGAAGGAGAAGAACCTGGGCAACCAGTACATCGAGGTGTGGAACGAGCCGGATTGCGGCACCCTCTTCTTCCTCGGCACGAAGGAAGACTACTTCAACATCTACAAGCATGCGGCTCCGGCCATCGTGGAGACCAATCCCGACCTGAAGGTTGGCGGCCCCGTGTCGGCGCTCAACTTATGGCACGACAGCTTCCTCAGTTTCGTCAAGGACGAGGGCCTGCCGTGCGACTTCATCTCGTGCCACGCCTACGGCACACCCGAGTGGCAGTTCAACACCATCCACGAGCTTCTGAACAAGTACAACCGCAAGGATACGGAAATCCTGATGACGGAGTTTGCACCCTATTCCACGGGAGCTCCCATCTGGAACGACGGACCTGTGGAGCGCGCCGAGCATGCCATGCGCTTCTTCGACGCGGTCCCCAAGTTCCTCAACACCGTCGACCTCTCCTACGTCACATGGGCCCAGTACATCGATGTCGTCGACGGAAACGGCAACACCCTCGTCGGCAACGACAAGATGGGACTGCTCGACGGCTCGACAGGCAAGCGGAAGGCCATCTACAATGCCTTCAAGCTCTACGGATGGATGCCCCTCCAACGCGCCCTCCTGAGCAGCGAGTCCTCCATCCGCGGACTGGCCTCCAGCGACCCTGGCTGCGTCTGCACCGTGTTGTGGAACAACAGTACCCGCACCATGCCCTTCTCCCTCATGCTCAGCGACATTCCCTTCGACAAAGGATGCATCGAGGTCTATCGCATCGACGAGAGCCACAACAGCTGGTACGAGACGCGCGACGACCGGCTCATCCCCGAGTACACGGCCGACATCGACATCGCCGACGGGCAGAAGGAACTGAGCGGCACCATCGGCAAGCGTGGCGTGTGGTTCGTCCGCATCAGGGCCGACCGCGAGAAGTCCACCTTCCAGCGCGTGGAGCTCGGGCACGTAGTTCGTACTCATCAGTATTACAACGACGGGCGCGAAAGCACTTGTCCCTACGCTTACTTCGACGCAAAGACGTGGACCGCATCGCTCTCCCTCAACCAGATGCCGCGAGGCTGGGCCACGGTGGGCGTCACAGCCGAGGAGTTGCCGGACGTCATTCACGTCAAGGGCCGTGACTCCGGGAACCTCAGACCCCTCGGACGCAACGCCGCCCTCTGCGTGAACATCGAGTACCAAACGCCGGAGGGCTACACCAAGCACGTCGTCTATGCCCAGAACGAAGTGGCTTCCACGCGCCGACAGTTTGCGCCCTGGCAGTCGACGCAGGTGACGAAGATGGTGAAGGTGGACGACTTCCAGGACTTCGACATCCCCCTGAAGGCCGAAGCGCCCGAGGGATGGACCGGCCGCACCATCATAACCTTCGAGCTCTCAAGCATGAACAAGGGAGCGAAGGCCGAGATACAGCTGACTCCCGGCAGCGGCGGCGACGACAGCATCAAGCCCGTCGGCAGCGAACACCCCGGCGCATCGGCTCCCCATGCACTCTACGACCTGCAGGGCCGCCAGCTCAGCAGACACATCGGCAACGTCCCCTCGCTCCCCCAAGGCATATATGTCAGTCGCGGGAAGAAGGTCATTACGAAATAGGTAAAAGATAAAGGATAACATTTTCATGCGTCGCGCCGTTCCGTTTGCTTATCTGCGGAACGGCGCGTTCCGTTTCCATCGGGGTCAAAGCCCACGGCCACAAACCCTTTGCCGCTCGGTCCCCAAACCCTCTGCTTCTTGGTCCCAAATCCGTTGCTTCTTGGTCCCAAATCCTCTGGCGTTCGGTCCCAAACCTTCTGCTTCTCGGTCCCAAATCCGTTGCCGCTCGACCACAAATTCCTCATCCCACGGCAACAAATTATTTTAGTGGTTT
>CADCCR010000024.1 GCA_902799985.1 uncultured Bacteroidales bacterium
GGTGACGGACGCCAGCAACATCGTCAGCGGCAAAGCATATCTGCTACAACATCAAGGGAATAACACAAACACCCCTTGGCTTGAAGACGCAGGTACCCACTATAACTGCCCCAACTCCGCAGGCAATTGTAATATGGCCTCTGTATGGTATCTTATTGATAACGGAGACGGAACATGGAAAATAGAAAATGCTTATACGGGCAAGTATTGGCCTAAGCCAACAGGTAATGCCAACTTGGTAGGCACAGATGTAGCCAATGCAGGCAGCTGGGCGTTGAATATGACAGATGGAGTGGCAGCTCCGACCTGTAATGGATTTAGATTAAACCGCAACACTCCTTATTTGGTTGGATGGAATAGTGGCTCTGGCAGCGTCACTCAAGTGAAAATCTTCGAAGTTACAGCTTCCACGCTGGCCACCTCTGCCACCTATTCCGCTTTCACCGATATGGACATCTCTATCTCAACCACAGAAGCTGCCAGCATCAGCGAAGGACAGTGGTATGTGATGAAGAACCGCGGCCGCAATGGTTATGCCTTCGAGAACAGTGGCTCGATGAAGAATCAGGCAGCAGCTCCCTTTGGTTATGCCACGGACAATGCAAAATTCCTTGTTCGCTTCCTCAATGCAGGTGACGGCAAGTACTACCTGCAGAACGGCCTCGGCAACTTTTGGGGTGTTGTTCCACAAAACACAGTTGTACCTGCCACGGCGCTGGGCACAGAGAAGTACACCATCGGTAAGATTAACTCCACAGACGGCCACTTCTACCTGACTTCAGAGACCAACGGCATCGTCCTCGACTGCCAGGAGAACGGCAATCCCGTCGTAGGCTGGAACAAAACGATTCCCACTGCCACGGGCGGCAACAACGACTGGGCTTTCTATCCTGTAGAGTTTGTCAGATCGTGGATTCCCACTATCAGTGAGGTTTATACCATCGTCAACAACACGAGCTCAAACAATGGTGCGCTCATCTACAACCCCGAAAATCCAAAATATGTATGGAGCAGCAGCAAGAACAGCACATTCGATGCTAATAATGCCAATTGCCAATGGGTATTCGTGCCAACAGGAACAGCCAAACATTATTATATATATAATGTAGGGGTTGGCAAGTTCGCTGTACCTGTCACGGGTGGAACCTATAACGGCTACTGCTGGGCATTCTCTTCAGATGCTGTTGCTGTTAAGCTGGTTAAGCAGATTGATGGAACTTACAAAATATTCTCTGTAACAGGTGAGATTATTATGTCTGTCAGCAACAACTACATAGGTCCCATCATCAACTACAATGATGCAGGCGGTAACTTTACCATAACAAAGGTTGACGGAGACCAAAGCACTGCTGCTACCGCCGCTTTTAACAAATTGGTGGACAATAAGACCGCAGCAAGTGCAGTTCCTGCTTCCGGTAGTGATAGCTGGTATGTCATTCGTATCAAGACGCATGGAACGTATGCCGACAAGTATGTGTTCCCTGCCACAAGTGAGATAAACTACAGCGGCACATATTATCCTCTTACTTTTGAACACGGAGCAAATATACGTCCCGCCATCGACGATGCCACTTATTATACTCGCATCAGCAATGAAAATGGATACTATTATTGGCAGATGCCTAATGGCAAGTATCTGTATGGAGACAACAATAAATTCCCCATCTCCACGACTACCAAGAAGAATTTCGCCATGGATTACACCAATGGCAGTGGTTTCCGTATGTGGGGCAGTTCCCGCTATGCTGTTCCATATCTATTGAGTAGCCTATACTTCATCGGCGAAACTGCGAGCTCTGGCAACGCCTACTATGACATCTATCCCATCGACCTTGCTGCTGCTGGGCTTACGGCTTGGCAAGTCCTTTGCGACAATGCTCCTGAGACTGCACAGATTACCTGCTCTCGCAGCGACGTCAGTGGTCTGAAGGCTGTTTACAAGAATGGCTTCTTCTTCCTGCCCACCGGCGTGACACCTGAAAGCTCAGACTTCAACTTAGACGAAGCAACCAATGTGGACGTGGATGCCTCAGCACATACCGTCACCTTTACTTACGATCCCAGCCTCGCTATTGTTGCTGACGGTGTTACCGTGGAGCAAGGCTGGCAGACAACTGGTCGCGGAAGCGAGGTGATGTTGCTTCGTGTCACAGCTAAGCCCTTCAAGGCTGCTATGAGCACAACGCTTACCGTCAGCCTCAAGGATGGCTCTGAAAGTAAAATCTCTGCCTTGAAGCTTTACGAGGCCAACACCAGTTCACCGGAAATCTATTCAACAGGCGACGGTGCGCCGACGAAGACAGAGGTCGCTACAGCAACTTTCTCCGGCTCTACTGCCACCTTCAACATCGGCAACCTCACTGCTGGCACGCACTACTATTGGATTGGTGCTACGGTGAGCAGCACAGCCACTCTCGGTGCAGTCCTCGATGCAGCCGTGACAGGCATCTCCTATCAGGTGGAAGGCAAGACGGCACAGGACCTCGACCTGACCTCTGTTGGCGACCCTGCCGATCGTGGCGCGATGGTCTTCAATGCACAGTCCTATCCTTTCCTGCCTCGCGACAACGGCAGCCGTGTCTATCGCATTCCTGCAATGGTTGTGGCCGACGACGGCAGCATCGTAGTAGCCGCTGACAAGCGCTACGGAAGCCACACCGACATCGGCGGCGGTCACGTCATCGACATCGTCGTTCGTCGCTCTACCGATGGCGGCAAGACATGGAGCGACCCCGTCACCATTGCCAAAGGCGTCGGTACAGCCGACAATAATAGGTGTGGCTATGGTGACCCAAGTCTCGTGAAGGGTAAGGACGGTAAACTCTACTGCCTCTTCGCTGCAGGCAACCTCGGCTATTGGTATGGCCAGAAGCATGTATGTATGTCCACCAGCACAGACAATGGTGTGACGTGGAGCAGCAGCGAGAGCAATCCTCCCGTCGATCTCTACTCTACTGGTGCCATTCAGAACGCCACAGGTGTTGGTGCTGCCGGCGGCTACGGCCTCTACGACTACTTCGTCACTTCCGGCAAGGGCCTTTACACCTCCGACGGCATACTGATGTACCTCATCCCGGCACAAACCCTGACAGCCGACAACTACACCATGGCCGACGGCACCTATTGGGATGCTTCTTCAGACGACTACCTGTTCTATTCCACCGACGATGGTGCTACCTGGTACTTCAGTCCAACGCCAATGATTATCGGAGGCGACGAAGCCAAGGTTATAGAAATGAACGACGGCTCGCTGTTCGGTTCTATCCGCAAGCAATATGCGCGTCGCTTCAATACAGCCACCTATACCAGAAACAACGACGGCACGCTCAGCTTCACGTATGGCACGCAATGGGATAACAGCCAGCTCTATCAGGACAAACAGAACAACCAGGATATCTACTATTACCAGCGCGAGACGACAGAGGGCAAGACCGATGTCATCTTCCACTCGATGACGACAGGTATCCATGCCAACTTCAAGCTCTACTACAGTACTGACCAAGGTGCGAACTGGACGGAGTTCTTGAACATTCAAACTAAGGGCGCCCGATATGTAACGATGGACAAAAACCCAGCCAACGGCAGCCTGTACCTCTTCTTCGAGGATCAGAGCCTCAACAGCGCCGGCGGCGACACCGACTACAACCACTATCCCTTGAACTTCATCGAGATTACTCGCGAACAATTGGAAAGCCTCATCCCGACACTAAACGACTACGTTAATGTACCAGAGTTCATGGAAACGCCTGATGTGAAGATTGTCTATGGAACCACATCCCATACCACTTATGGTAATCTAGTTGGTTTAACGTGGACATCGAAAGAAACATCTGGATTATCAACTGGCGACAACGTCGTTGCCGGATTGAGAATGGTAGCATCAGATGGTGATTTCAACCAATTCTCTAATTGGAATAATCATTTTAATATAGCCTATCATCCAGAAACGGCCAATACAGATGCTACATTGACGCTGACAGCTCCTGAAGGTTATGTAATTAAAAGCTACTCAATGCTCGTCGCACGAGCTTCCAGCGCAACGCACACCTATACTGTGACGAACGCTGCGGGCGTTTCTTTTGATGTACCGTTCGGCGCTAATGCCTCCTCGTATGTAACTGTGTCACAAAACAACATCAATGCAGAAAGCACAGTCATTACAGTGAGAACAAGTGATATTTCCAAGTGGCTTGCCATTGCCGACTTCACTGTCACGCTTGCCAAGACTATGCCGCTTAATGTCGTGGGCGACAAGAGCTATGCAACGCTCTACCTGCCCTTCGACGTGACGACGACTGGTACAACGAAGGCTTACTATGCTGCAACTGCCAGCAATGGCTCGGTACAGCTGACCGAGACATCGGGCGAAGGCACAGAGATTCCTGCCCTTACCGCTGTGATACTGGTGAACAGCATCGGTGCAGAAGGCACAACCCTCGACATGACTACTGGACTTACCTCCGTGGTCAGCAAGGATGCGAACCTGCTGAAGGGTACTTTGGTTCCAATGAGCCTCGACCTCAGCGACGCGACCAACTTCTACTCTTTGGGCAAGGTGGACGATCAGATTGGCTTCTACAAGTTCACAGACGGAACGATTACCCTCGGTGCCAACAAGGCCTACCTCGAAGTGCCTGCAAACAACGTCAAGGGCTTCACCTTCGACTTCGACGAGGATGCGACTTCAATTCAAGATTCAAAATTCAAAATTCAAAATGAAGAAGCTCCCATCTACAACCTCGCCGGCCAACGCCTGAGCAAACCTGTCAAGGGTATCAACATCATCAATGGAAAGAAAGTATTGAAATAACCCTCTCCACATTGCGAAGAATAACATAGTTAAAACCTAAACTAATAAACAGCATATTATGAAAAAGCATATTTATATATCCCCACGTGTATGTGTCTGTGAGATTTCAGGCAAGGCCATGATTTCTACATCCATGAGATTAGGCGACACACAGCAGAAGGTCAGCAACAGCCAAGACATCGGTTTCGTGAAAGAAGACAATTCCCAAGGAGGTGACAACAGCCTCTGGGATAACGAATGGTAATCACTTAGGAGACTGATTCCTACACCTATCGCCCTGTGCCTGCATCGACGTTGATGCAGACACAGGGCTTTGCTAAAAGCTACATCCTAAACACAGAGAATCATGAACAGAAGAGACTTCCTGACGCTTTCCGCTACGGGAATCATTGGCCTCGGTGCCAGCAGCTTCCCATTATCTGCTTTTGCAAAGGGGAAGGCAGACAAATCATATTCCATGATTATCCTGGGCGACACCCACTTCGATGCCGACCCGCCATCGGTTTACCATTCCCTCTACAACGAACCGAACGAAAGGCTCAACAAGATACAGCGAGCCGAGTTTGCCCGCAACGGGGCGATGTGGAAGGACCGTTGTCCACGCCTCCTCAAGAGGGCTGCCGGTCTGATTGACAAGGACACCCGCATGGTGTTGCAGATGGGCGACCTCGTGCAGGGCGACTGCGGCAACGGCGAGGTACACAAGAAGATGCTCTCCGACGTCATGACCCGCTTCAAGCACGAACTGGGCGGCCTGCCCTTCGTCACCGTCGTTGGCAATCATGACATCCGAGGGGTCGATGCTCTGGAAGCTTATCACTCCTTCATGCCGGCCCGCATGTCGGAAGAGTTGGGCAAAAGCATCAGCAAGACCACTTTTGCCTTCAACGTCGGCGACGATGCCTTTATCGTGATTGACTTCAACAACCCGGACGATGCGGAGACAGACCGTCTCCTGGACGAGACCAAGGGAGCACGCCACACCTTTGTCATGACGCATGGCCCTGTGCTTCCGCCCGACATCAGCAGCTGCCGATGGTTCTTCCACGGTGGTGCCTCCGAAGCCAACACCCAGGCACGCCGGCACTTCCGTCAGGCCTTCGCCAAGCGCAATGCCATCGTGCTGTGTGGTCACACGCATTACACCGACTTCAAGGATTGGTGGGGAGATGGCGGACGTATCACACAGATGACGATGAGCAGCGTCTGGACTGCAGAGGAGCAGAAGGAATACACTGTCCGCTCGGAGGGAGCCGAGAACTACGGCATGCTACGCAAGAAGATGATGGAGAAGCCCGACTCCAACCTCAAGGACGAGTCGGCCCTCTTCGACGAATACCGTCCCGGCATCCGCCAACACATCAATTCACGTTCTCAGGGTTCGTACAAGCTGAACGTCGGCAAGAAGCAGGTCAGCATAGATTTCTATGGCGGCGACTCGGAAGAGGTGTCGCACAGGTTTATCATCCGAGGGTAACGCCGATTCGTTCGAAGCATCGGAAAAGGACGCGTCAGAAACACAATTGATATAATAAGACAACGGATTCAACGTTGTTGTTATTTGTAGCGGGCCCTCTTACTTCGCGAAGTTGCGGGAGGCGAAGGGCAGTGCTGTGCGCAATGCCGTGTGCCAGTATTCCCAGTTATGTACGCCGTTGCGGACGCGCAGTTCGTCGTGGATGCGGGCTGAGCGCATCAGCTGGTGCATGCGGACGCTCTGGTCAAAGAGGAAGTCATCGTCGCCGCAGTCGAAGAACCATTTCACGTTACGCAGCTTCTGCTTCGTGGCATCGTCGGCCTGCTCCACAAAGCGCAAGGCGCTGTGCTCCTTCACGGCTTCGCTCACGTAGTAACGCTTGTCCTTTTGTTCGCCGGGACCGACTTCGCTTCTCTCGTTGTCGAGCCACGGGCTCATGGCGTAGCACGAGGAGAACATGTCGGGATGCCTCCGACAATACACCGTGCTACCGCCGCCACCCATCGAGAGACCCATCACGGCGCGGTGCTCCTTGTCGCCCACGGCACGGTACTTCTGCTCGATGGTCGGCAGGAACTCCTGGAAGAAGAAGTCCTCGTACGGCCAGCCTGGCATGTTGAAGTAGCCGTTCCACGTGTTGTGGGTGTCGGGACCGCCGGCATTGGGCATGACAATCACGACGGGCACGCACTCGCCCGACCCGATGAGTTCGTCCACGACGGTCTGCATCTGCCCCCTGTCGCGCCAGGCCCGATAGTCGTCGCTCAGGCCGTGAAGCAGATAGATGACCGGATAGCGTTGGCTTTCGTTTTTGCCGAATCCATCGGGAAGATAGACATTGCAAGGCACATCGGCAGAGAGGATTCTGCTCTTCACCGTGTCCGTAACGATACGGCCTGCCATCGAAGGCAGACAAAGCAACAGCAGCAGAGCTGCAACCAGATTCTTTTTCATACTGATTATTGAGTGGATAACTGGATTATCGTGAAGGTCGTGGTTGGACGTAACCGATGAAGGCATCACCAATCGTCGTCGTCACTGCCAGCCACACCGTTCTTGATGGCCTCCTCAACCTTGTCGAGAATGGCATTCGAGTAGGCATGTGTCATCACCAGGGCTTTCGAGCAGGTGCGCTTCTGTGCGTCCTTTTCCACGAAGGGATAGTGTTTGGCTGCCTCCAACCACTTGTCGCCGTATTTTTGCTTGGCATACTTCTCCAGGTCGGCAGTTTTCATCACCTGTCCATACATCTCTATGCCGCCAAACAGCATGGTACCCAGCAGCAGGAACAATCGAATAATCTTCATATCACTTCTTTCTTTTTTTGCATATCTCGGGTGCAAAGATACGTATTTTCATAGATATAATGCACACATACACGGGGAAAATTACAAACTATGCGTGTGAAGTGAGTAAACTAAGCGTGGATAGTGGGCAAACTTCACGTGGATAGTTCGCAATAAGCACGAGGCGCTTCTGAAATAAGCACGAGGCGCTTCCGAAATAAGCACGAGGCGCTTCCGAAATAAGCACGAGGCGCTTCCGAAAGCGACCCCTCTCCGTCTCCCCCGAGGGGGAGTGAATGTCGCCGCAAAGGAAGCCTCCCCTCGGGTTATGCGAACGGCCACCCTGCTGAGGCAGATATACTTTGGCCTTCATGCTGGAGGGCAGGCTCACCGACATACGGCCGTCGGCCAGGCGGACCGTGACGGGACCCTTTGGCGTCGGCACCTGGCACGCTGCTTCGCCGAGGCTGCCGGGCTGCGGACGGATTTCCACCACATCGAAGCCGGGAGCCAGCGGACGCACACCCATCAGGCGGAAGGGGATAATGTTGGCAGGTGCAGCACCCCAGGCATGGTTCCAGTCCTGATTGGGTTTCCAACGGTTGCCCCAAGCCTCCATCGTGATGGTGGAACCCTCTCGGAGCATGTTTGCCCAGCTGCGGTCGCTCTGGCTGGTCAGCAGGGCAAGGGCCGCATCGGGCTGATTCAGGTCGTAGAGTGCATCGAGCAGGAACTGAGCGCCATAGACGCTGCAAGCCATGCCGCGCGACACGATGTGACGGGCCACGGACTGGCGGTACTGCTCGGGCACGAGGTGGAACACCGCGGCGAACATATTGGCATGCAGCGAAGCATGATTTGTGCCCATTCCATCGACATAAATGCCCCTCTCGGCATCGAGGAAGGCACGGTTGAAAGTGTCGCGGAACCGACGGGCGTAGGCCGCAAGCTCCTTTGCCTCTGCCTTCCTGCCAATAGCCGCGAACATCTGCGCCAGACGACTCACGGCAGCATAGTGATAGGCATTGACCACGGTATTGAAGTCGGTGTAGACATAGCCATCGTCCTCGCCGCCTTGTCCCTCGGCAAGGCCCAGCGTGCCCGAATGCGGCCAGTCGACGATGTCGCGGAGCGGCTCGCCCCGATGGATGGAGCCGAGCACCTCGCGGGTCTGTCCGCGGCGTGTCGTGATGAGTCCCGTTGTGCTGTCGCGCAGAGCCATCAGCGTGTGGGCCCGCAAGTCGTCGGCATATTGCGAGATGAGCTGCGTGTCGCCCGTGTAGAGATAGTCGTACCAGGCTATCAGCACCATCTGCAGACTCCATTCGGTAGGCCAGGTGGGATGGTCGATGAGGTAGGCGAAGGTACGTCGCGCCACGTCGTAGCGGCTGTCCGTAGCATAGTGGCAGAGCTGGTTTATCAGGGCGTCGGCCTCGTACGGGGTGCGTTCGCGGTCGCCATCCACATGGAAGCCCGAGAAGGAGGTGGCTTTGATGCTGTAGCGGCAAAGCTCCCACACAGCATTGAGCACGCTGTCGCTCGAAAGGAAGCTGGCCGCTTCGTCGTCGAACGGCACGTTCACGGCTATCCGGACCACATCGTTCGTCGTCAAGCCTCCCCTGCGACCTTCCACCTCAACATAGCGGAATGGCATCACCTCCCCCACGTCGTCCGGCATGCGGATGGCTGTTCCGCTGGTGTTGCGTCCGTCCTTCGGGATGTCGGGACGATAGGTGTGTGTGCCTTCGCGCAGCGGCACGACGACCATCCGATAGCGTTTGGAGCCGCCCGGAGCCCTGTCCACACGGCCGTCGCGGACGCATTCGCCCAAGTGAAGTCGGAGC
This sequence comes from uncultured Bacteroidales bacterium, assembly GCA_902799985.1. Classification (GTDB taxonomy): domain Bacteria; phylum Bacteroidota; class Bacteroidia; order Bacteroidales; family Bacteroidaceae; genus Physcousia. The sequence goes on from CADCCR010000024.1 coordinate 9,418, forward strand.
GTGTCGCCTGCCGAGAGCGCTCTTGCCGTTATCTCAATCTGTCCGAAGGCTGCCCGGCCGAAGTCGGCCATGACGTTGCCATCGGGCAGCACGACAAGTCTGCTGGCAGGCTGGCGCGTCTGTTCCAGCACGACGGGCGACATCTGTGCCCGTGCGCTTCGGGCTACCAGCGCGATGAGAAGAAGTAGAATCCACCTGTTCATAAGAAGTCTTTTATAGTCTGAATCATGTCCTCGCCCGTTTGCTGGCCCATGCCATAGACGTGGCGCATCTTCGCCTCCTTCTGCTCGGTGCGGCCGATGGGCAGGGTGTCTTGCGGACAGATAAGCAGGATGTTGCCGCGTCGCTCTTGCTCGTCGAGGTAGGAAAGCTCGTCGTTGTACATCAGGTGGCGGCGGCTCATGGCCTGGACGATGGCCGGATAGCGGCGCATAAAGAGGTGAAAGAGAGGCATCAGCTTCGTCCGCCGCTTGAAGAAGCCCTTGGGTTGCGTCAGGATGACCACGTTGCGGTCGAAGCCCTGGCCTTGGAAGTAACGCAACGGGATGGAGTCGCTGATGCCGCCATCGAGCAGAAGATGTCCGCCCAGACTGACGGGGCGCGACACAAGCGGCATGGAGGCGGAGGCACGAATCCAGTCCAGTCCCTCGTCGTCCATGTCGTCGATGCGGTGATAGACGGGTTCCCCTGTCTCGACATCCGTGCAGACCACATGAAACTCGGCCGGGTCGTTGATGAAGGTATCGAAGTCGAACACGTCAAGCTCATTGGGCAAGGTGTGGTAGCTGAACTCTGCCCCGACGAGGTCGCCCGTGCGAAGCAGGGAGCGCAGCCCCATGTAGCGGGGGTCGTCCTTGAAGCGGATGTTATAGCGCAGCACGCGTCCCAGCTGGTGCGACTTGTAGTTGCAGCCGAACGTCGCGCCCGCCGAAACACCCACAATACCGTCGAAGCGGATGCCATGCTCCAGCATCACATCCTGAACTATAAGCTATGAACTATGAACTATTTTTCGTACCTTTGCGCCCGATATGAAGAACTTTAACGAATTAGGGCTTGCCGAACCTTTGTTGCAAGCCATTGAAGAACTGGGATACGAGCACCCGATGCCCGTGCAGGAAGAAGTGATTCCGCACCTGCTGAACAATGACACTGACCTTGTAGCCTTGGCACAGACAGGCACAGGCAAAACCGCTGCTTATGGCCTGCCGCTGCTGCAAAGGACCCTCTCTAACTCTCCCTTAAAGGGCGAGGACTCGGGAAATGACACCCTCCCTTTAAGGGAGGGCCGGGGTGGGTCTGCCCTCATCCTCAGTCCTACACGCGAACTCTGCCTGCAGATAGCGGACGACCTGGAAGGTTTCAGTAAGTATCTGCCCGAAGTGAACATCCTGGCCGTCTATGGCGGCACGAACATCGAGCCGCAGATACGTGCCCTCAAGCACGGAGCCGACATCATCGTGGCTACGCCAGGCCGACTGATGGACTTGATGAAGCGCGGCGTGGCCGACCTCTCCAAGGTGCAATACGTTGTGCTCGACGAGGCTGACGAGATGCTTTCGATGGGCTTCCAAGAGGACCTCGACAGCATCCTCGCAGGCATCCCCAGCGAGCACCGCACGCTCCTCTTCAGCGCCACGATGAGCAAGGAGATTGAGCGCATAGCACAAAACTACCTGACCGATGCCACACAGATACAGGTGGGCAGCCGAAACGAAGGGGCCGAGAACGTGAACCATATTTATTATATGGTACACGCGCGCGACAAGTACCTTGCCCTCAAACGCGTCGTCGACTTCTACCCGCGCATCTATGCCATCATCTTCTGCCGCACACGATTGGAAACGCAGGAGGTGGCGGACAACCTTATCCGCGACGGCTACAATGCAGACGCACTCCATGGCGACCTCTCGCAGCAGCAGCGCGACCTGACGATGCAGCGCTTCCGCCGCCATCGCATTCAGCTCCTCGTGGCAACGGACGTGGCAGCTCGCGGACTGGACGTCGATGACCTGACGCACGTCATCAACTACGGTATGCCGGACGACGTGGAATACTACACGCACCGCTCCGGCCGTACGGGTCGCGCCGGCAAGAAGGGCACGAGCATCTGCATCATCGGCATGCGCGAACGCAGCAAGATAAAGCAGATAGAAAAGGAGATACAGAAGACCTTCGAGCAAGGCACGCTGCCCGAGCCTCGCGACATCTGCACCAAACAGCTCTACCATGTCATCGACGAGATAGAGCGTGTGGTGGTGGACGAAGAAGAGATTGCTCCCTTTATGGACGAGGTGCAGAAGCGCTGGGCATGGCTCGACAAGGACGACCTCATTCGCCGCGTCCTCTCGCGCGAGTTCGGTCGATTCCTCCAGTACTACGCCAATGCGCCCGAGATAGAGAACCCCAAGGAACAAGGGACAGGAAGCAAGGGACAAGGAGCACGGGGCAAAGGACGTCAGGCTGAGGAAGGCTACGTCCGCCTCTTCCTGAATGTCGGCAAGATAGACGGCATGTATGCCCGCGAGATTATCGGCATGCTCAACAAGAATGTGCAGGGCGACAAGGTGGCCGTCGGTCGCATCGACCTGATGAAGAGCTTCTCGTTCATCGAAGTGAAGCAGGACGACCTCAGCCGCGTCATGAAGGGACTGAAGCACGGCGTGACGGTCAAAGGTCGCAGCGTGGTCTGCGACGTGGCAGCCCCCTCCCCCAGCCCATCCTCCGAGGAGAAAGACCTTCCCCGACCCTCCCTTAAAGAGAGGGAGAAAAAAGCCACGCCTCGTCCGCTAAGAAAGTCCTCCCCCTCTAAGGGGGACTCAGAGAGGGTCCGCCCTTCCCGCGAGGAACGTGGCTACACAGAGCCTCGCGGCAAGGAGACATTCCCGACTTCAGCGAAGAAGGCTGGGCAAGAAGAAAACCAAAAAAGAAAAAGTAACAACAAACGGAAGAATCAGAGTACTCAGAGTATTCGGAATCTTCAGAGTTCTCAGAGCATTCAGAGTACTCAGAGCATTCAGAGTACTCAGAGCATTCGGAATCTTCAGAGTACTCAGAGCATTCAGGACAATCATATTAATCGGAATAATCAGAGAAGCTAATGAAAAAGATAATCCTTTGCGCCCTTTGCGCTATTTCACTCTTTTCCCGTGCCGACGAAGGCATGTGGATGCTGAACAACATCGACCCCAAGACGGCAAAGGCCATGCGTAGCCTCGGACTCAAGCTCAAGCCCGACCAGCTCTACAGCACCGAGCATGCCAGCCTCAAGGACTGCGTGGTGGACTTCGGCGACTTCTGCTCGGGCGTCGTAGTGAGCCGCGACGGACTGGTCTTCACCAATCACCACTGCGGATACGGTGCCATCCAGAAGCTCTCAACGCCGGAGGACGACATCCTCACGAACGGCTTCGTGGCACATGAACGCAGCGAGGAACGTCCTGCCGAAGGGCTCTTCGTGAAGTTCCTGCAACGCACCGAGGACTGCACCGAACGCATCGTGCAGGCCCTCAACGGTGTCTATGCGGCACACCCCGGAGAATCCATCACAGAGCTCGACTGGCAATACACCGACAGCATCATGGGAGCCGTGGAAAAGGAATTGCGTCTGGACAACCCGGGCCTGGACTGCGTAGTCAGAGCTTACTATGAGAACAATGCCTTCTACGCAAGCTTCTACAAAGTCTATCGCGACATACGCCTCGTCTTCACGGCAACGGAAACGCTGGGCAAGTTCGGCGGCGACACCGACAACTGGATGTGGCCGCGCCAGACGTGCGACTTCAGCGTCTTCCGCATCTATGCCGACAAGGACGGAGAGCCTGCCGACTACAGCGAGGAGAACGTGCCCCTCCATTGCGACAACTACGCCCGCATAGCTACCAAAGGCTACCGCAGCGGCGACTTCTGCATGACCGTCGGCTACCCAGGCAGCACCAGCCGATACATGAGCTCGTGGGGCATCGACGAACGTGTGAACGCCAGCAACATCAGCATCATACAGGTGCGCGGCAAGAAGCAGGAGGTGTGGAAGCGCTTCATGGATGCCGACCGCGCCGTTGGCATCAAGTATGCCAGCAAATGGGCCGGCAGCAGCAACTACTGGAAGAACAGCATCGGCATGAACAAAGCCATTGCCGACCTCGGTGTCATCGCTCAGAAGCAGCGCCTTGAGGAAAGGATTCGGGGCTGGTACGGAGGCCGCAAGGACCTTAGCGACCGCTTCGGAACGATGTTCGGCAAGCTCGAGAAGGCATACACCGGACGGCGCGACGACGTCTATGCGATGGGCTTCTTCCGCGAGACCTTCGCCAGAGGCATCGAGCTTTACCGCGTTGCCAACATGCTGAACATGATGCCGCAGGATGCCGACAGCACCGAGGCAGCCCGGGTGCGCAGCCACATGGAGGCATTCTTCAAGGACTATGATGCCCGACTGGATGAGGCAACGATGGCTGCTCTGCTCCGCAACTACCGCGAACAGGTGAAGGAACGTCGCTACTGGCCTGATTGCTATGCCACCATCGACAGCCTCTACGGAGGCGACGAAGCGGCTTACGCACACGATGTCTTCGCCCGAACCATCTGCACAGACATCTCTGCCGTGGACAAGTTGCTTGCCGACAGCACGCTGCGCGACACCGACCCTGCCCTGCTCTACGCCGCAGGCATCCCAACGAAGATGCAGGAGATAGCAGGCAGCAGCCGCGACGCTTCGTCCATCATCGATTACAACGAGCACCTGCTCACCCAGGCTCTGCTCGAGATGGAGCAGGAACAGCCGCACTACAGCGATGCAAACTTCACCATGCGCCTCTCCTATGGATACATCCAGGACTACACAGCAAGCGGTCAGCACTACCAGTACTACACCAACGCTCAGAGCCTGCTCGACAAGGCCGCCAAGCAAAACGAGATAGAAGACTACAAGCTGGAGGACGACATCGTTGCCTTAATGAAGAAAGGCGACTGGGGACGCTATGCCGACCGCAAGACGGGCGACATGCACCTGTGCTTCCTCTCGAACAACGACATCACGGGCGGCAACTCCGGCTCGCCGATGTTCAACGGCAAAGGCGAGCTGCTCGGTCTGGCCTTCGACGGCAACTGGGACGCCATGTCGGGCGACATCTCGTTCGACAGCAACCTGCAGCGATGCATCGGCGTCGATGTCCGTTTCATGCTCTTCATCATCGACAAATGGGGCAAAGCCGACAACCTCATCAAGGAACTCTCGCGCTGATAACTCACATCTTTCCATCACTTACCAGCTCAGAAGACCTCTCATAAATGCCAAGTACGCTTCGCAAAAAAGCAAACAAAGGCAAATAAATCGCCCTGCGGAATTAAAAAATCAAAAGGCGGCTTTCCCATGTCGAAAGAAAATTGTAACTTTGCACCCGCAAAAAGCAGGATACAAGGTAAAAAGCTTAAAGGAAAATCAAAATAACATCAATAAATTTCAACAACAATCAACATGGCAACATTAGACTTGACAAAGTATGGCATCACCGGCAGCACCGTGATTGCCCACAACCCTTCCTATGAGTTCCTCTTCGAAGAGGAGACAAAGGCTGGACTCACCGGCTTCGACAAAGGCCAGAACACCGAGCTCGATGCAGTGAACGTAATGACTGGTATCTACACCGGCCGCAGCCCCAAGGACAAGTACATCGTGATGGACCAGAAGTCAAAGGACACCGTTTGGTGGACCTCCGAGGAGTACAAGAACGATAACCATCCCATGAGCGAAGAGGTTTGGGCAAAGGTTAAGGCCATCGCCGTGAAGGAACTCTGCAACAAGAACCTGTACGTGGTCGACGCATTCTGCGGTGCCAACGAAGGCACACGTCTGCGTGTCCGCTTCATCGTGGAGGTAGCTTGGCAGGCACACTTCGTAAAGAACATGTTCATCCAGCCCACAGCAGAAGAGCTGGAGAAGTTCGAGCCTAACTTCGTCATCTACAACGCCAGCAAGGCTAAGGTGGAGAACTACAAGGAACTCGGCCTCAACAGCGAGACTTGCGTTGCCTTCAACGTAACAAGCCGCGAACAGTGCATCATCAACACATGGTACGGCGGCGAGATGAAGAAGGGTATGTTCTCCATGCAGAACTACTACCTGCCCCTCGACGGCATCGGGCCTCTCCGGCACAGGTAAGACAACCCTCTCTACCGACCCGAAGCGTCTCCTCATCGGCGACGACGAGCACGGATGGGACGACGAGGGCGTCTTCAACCTCGAAGGCGGCTGCTACGCCAAGGTCATCAACCTCAGCAAGGAGAACGAGCCCGACATCTACGGCGCCATCAAGCGCAACGCCCTCCTCGAGAACGTAACCGTTGATGCTAACGGCAAGATTGACTTCGCCGACAAGAGCGTCACCGAGAACACACGCGTCAGCTACCCCATCGAGCACATCGAGAAGATTGCCAAGAAGGTGAACGGCAAGAGCGCAGGTCCCGACGCCAAGAACGTCATCTTCCTCAGCGCCGACGCATTCGGTGTACTGCCTCCCGTCAGCATCCTCACTCCCGAGCAGACGAAGTACTACTTCCTCTCTGGCTTCACAGCTAAGCTTGCAGGCACAGAGCGCGGCATCACAGAGCCCACTCCCACCTTCTCTGCTTGCTTCGGCCAGGCATTCCTCGAGCTGCATCCCACAAAGTACGCTGAGGAACTCGTGAAGAAGATGGAGAAGAGCGGTGCTAAGGCTTACCTCGTCAACACAGGTTGGAACGGCACAGGCAAGCGCATCTCAATTCCCGACACACGCGGCATCATCGACGCTATCCTCGACGGCAGCATCCTGAAGGCTCCCACAAAGAAGATTCCTTTCTTCGACTTCGAAGTGCCCACAGCTCTGCCCAACGTCAATCCCGCCATCCTTGACCCCCGCGACACATACGCCGAGGCAAGCATTTGGGAAGAGAAGGCAAAGGATCTCGCTGCCCGCTTCATCAAGAACTTCAAGAAGTACGAAGGCAACGAAGCCGGCAAGGCTCTCGTCGCTGCAGGTCCGAAGCTGTAAAGCAACTGGGCCTACAGCAACGAACATCCTTGCTCGTCGCTGCAGGTCCGAAGCTGTAAATCTATATTTACATACAAAAAGAAAAGGGGCAACCACATGGTTGTCCCTTTTCTTTATATCAGCTCTGACCAGAGCGAAACCTCATCACAATCTACTGAAAACCTGGAGATTATTTCCATCGCGCCATGGAAACAAAACCATACATCAACAGAGAGATAATCCAACCGCAACGAAGAGTAATTCATACTGCAACGAAGACTAATTCATACCGCCACGGATAAAAACTTTTTCAGTGGCACGGAAATATATTTCAAAGGCTTGGAAATATATTTCAGAGGCTTTAAAATATATTTCCAAGCCTTTGAAATAGTTTTGTTGCAGAGAGAAAGGAAATTCTATACAGGGAGGAAGAATATTCTGTACAGGAAGGAAGGATATTCTGTGCAGGGAGAAAGGGACTTCATCACCTACAGAAAGGGATTTCATCGCCTACAGAAAGACACTTCTTTGCCTACAGATGAGCATTCTACCCTTCTGCATCACGAGTTCCCATCAAGGTCGTTCTGCAGGGAAGCGGCTGTGGTTCAGGGAAGAAGAAAGGGGCAACCTCACGGCTGCCCCTATCTTTCGTTAGTTTTTTGTTTTGAGAGAAAAAGTGCTTCACAGCACCAAAATGATTGTTTTATTAAGCAATTATTGTTTTATAGTATGAATGATTACCTTGCAAGAGCGTTGAGCGAATCCGAGGTATGCGAGCTGAGGGCTGCGGACTGTTGCTCCGGATTGCTAACGATGATGTGCTGGAGGCTGTCGGCATTGACGGTTTCTGCCACCTGCGGGGCGGGTGCTTCATCCTCCTGCGTAAAGCTCTTCTGGGCTGCATTGCCGATGCTGAGGAGCAATGCCACGAGGCCTGCGACGCGATAGAAGGGACGCAGGCGGCGCATGAAGGTCAGGCGGCGAGCCTTACAGACGTAGCCTCCTTCCAGCCTTATCCCGTCGGGAGCGGATGCCTCGCCTTCCGGCTGGGCCTGGCCCGACTGACGAACCAGCTGCAGCATCCAGTCTGTGAAGTCCTTGCCAAGATGCTCGTTTGCCATCGCGTCCTCCTCGATGAAGAGTTGACGATAGGGAAGCAGGCTGGCCGGCACGTCCTCCTGACGGAAGAAAGTGCGGAGGATAGCCTCTTCCTCGAGTGTCGTCTGGCACTCCCAATAGCGTTCCAACAGTTGTTCTATGTACTTATAGTCCATTGTCTTAGTTAATTAAGAATTAAGAGATAAGATTTAAGAATCTGCTACCGTTCGAAGTTCTCTGACCTTTAATCCTTATTCTTTAGTCTCTATTCTCTAATCTTTAATCTTCAATCCCTCTTTAATCTTCGTTCTGGCCCGATGGAGATAGACCTTCACCTGTGTCTCGCTGATGCCGAGCGCCTGGGCTATCTCCTGATATGTCTTGCCTTCGATGTCGCGCAGGAGCATGATGGTGCGTTGCAGTTCGGGCAAGCCGTCCATGAGTCGGCGTACGAGAGAGAGTTGTTCGCGAGCCTCCAATGAAGACTGAACGTTGAACATTGCAGAATGGACATCGTCAACTTCGTCGAGGGACTTGGTGTTGCGTCCGGCCCGCTTCAGCACATCGAGCGCCCTGTTGCGGCAAGTCGTTATCGCAAACGCTTCGAGGCTCTTTATCTGCTTCCACTGGCTGCGCTGCTCCCACACTCGAAGGAGTGTGTCCTGCACCACATCTTCGGCCTCTGCCCTGTTCATCGTGATGCGGAGAGCGAGGCGGAAGAGCCTGTCGCTCAGCGGAAGCACGGTGTTTTGGAAGCTGATATATTCCATCTCTCTACTATGATAGACGATTAAGAACGGGAAAAGTTACAGAAGAAAAGGGAAAAAATTGAAAAAATGAAAAGGTGAAGAATTGAAAAGGTGAAAAGGGTAAGGGGTAAAACATTGAAAAGGGGAATCTCCCCGTTCGGTCGGATTTGCAATCCGACCGTAAGGAATATAGGGATTTGTAATCCCGCAAGAACAGATTGTCGGCATTTGAAATGCCAATATTCGCTTCTGGCGGATTGCAAATCCGCCAGAACTGGGCCAGAACAGGATGCTGCCTTTCTATTGGATACTTGCTTCTCTATTGGATGTTGCCTTTCTTTTGGATGCTGCTTGTCTTTAATATACTTATCATGCTACACTTCATTCTTCCCTCTCCTCCCTTTTTCAACTTTTTACTTTTTCAACTTTTAAACTTTTATCGTCGTTCCCTTCGTGCCGTCGATGTTGTCGGAATGAGTAATGACCACTTGCTTTACGCCGCGATGAATGGCATCGAAGGCATTCTCTATCTTCGGTATCATGCCGCCCGAGATGATGCCTTCGCCAATCAGCCGAGCGGCCTGTTCCTCGTCGATGGAAGGGATGACGCTGTTGTCGTCGTCGGCATCGCGAAGCACCCCAGCCTTCTCGAAGCAGAAGGTCAGCGTCACTTCGTAGTGTCCGGCGAGTGCACAGGCCACGGCAGACGCGATGGTGTCGGCATTGGTGTTGAGGATGTGCCCCTCGCCGTCGTGCGGGAGGGGAGCGACCACCGGCACCATGCCGCCTTCGATGAGTTGGGCAAGCAACGAGGCATCGACCTTGTCGACATCGCCCACAAAGCCGAAGTCCACCATCTGCTCCGTGCCGTCGTCCATCTTGACGCGCTTCAGGGGACGCCGGTGACTGCGAATCACGTCGCCGTCGGCACCCGTCAGACCAATCGCCTTCACGCCTTTTGCCTGGAGGCCGGCCACGATGCTCTTGTTCACCAAGCCGCCGTAGACCATCGTCACCACGCGGAGCATCTCCTCGTCCGTGATGCGCCGACCGCCCACCATGTGGCTCTCGATGCCGAGGCTCGTAGCCATCGACGTGGCCAAGCGACCGCCGCCATGCACCAGCACCTTGCGGCCCGGCATGACCGAGAACTGTTGGAGCAGCGAAGCCAACGAAGTGGCGTTCTCCACCACACCGCCTCCTACCTTAATTATATTAATGTGTTCCCTCGCGACATTCCCCTCGCGGGAGCAGCATGTGTTCGTTTCCATTTGATTCTCCTTTTCTTTGTGCACCTCGCAAGAGGCTCAGACAGGACTCCTGTACTTCCCTTCGTCCTTGTCCCCAAGCATGGAAAGATAACTGGTGTAACGACTTTCGGCAATCTCACCCTCTGCCACAGCCTCCAGCACAGCACAACCCGGCTCGTGCGTATGGGTGCAATTGCCAAAGCGACACTGTGACGAAGTCTGGAAAATCTCGCGGAAGTAGTGCGACACCTCCTCGCGCTCCATGTCGAACGTGCCGAAGCCCTTGATGCCCGGCGTGTCGATGAGTGCTCCGCCTTGAGGCAGGAAGAACATCTGCGAGAAGGTTGTGGTGTGCATGCCCGAGTCGTGTGCCAGGCTGATTGCCGCAGTCTTGGCATCCGCTTCCGGCACAAGATGGTTGAGCAACGTGCTCTTGCCCACGCCACTGTTGCCGCTGAGCAGCGTCGTCTTGTCGCAAAGTTCCATCCGGAGCTCTTCAAGCCCGTTGCCATTCGTTGCCGAACAGGACAGACAGGTGTAGCCGATGGCCCGATAGAGCTCGACGAGCGTGTCCAACTGCTTCAGCTCCTCGGCGTCGTAGAGGTCCGTTTTGTTGAAGACGATGAGCACCGGCACCCGATACGCCTCGGCACTGGCCAGGAAGCGGTCGATGAAGGTGGTGCTCGTCTCGGGGTGCGCGATGGTGACGATAAGGGCGGCCAGGTCGACGTTGGCTGCAATAATCTGGCTTTGCTTGGAGAGGTTCGAGGCACGCCGGATGATGTAGTTGCGGCGATCCTCTATGCCGTCGATGAACGCCGTCAGCCCGTCTGCACCGGGCGTAATGGAGACCACATCGCCCACGGCCACAGGATTGGTGCTACGGATTCCCCTCAGGCGGAAAGTTCCTTTCACCTTGCAGTCGAACAGCTGACCGTCATCTGTTCGGACGGTGTACCAGCTACCCGTGTTCCTTACGACGAGTCCTTTCATTCAATTCATAATTCATAATTCATAATTGAAGGCTGCGCCTCGGGACGTTATCCGAAGCGAAACCCAGCAACCATGAATTATGAATTCTTAATTATGAATTAATTAAACCGTCATGATTTCCTTCTCCTTGGCAGCTAACAGCTCGTCCACCTTCTTGATGTACTTGTCGTGCATCTTCTGCATGTCTGCCTCGGCATCCTTCTCCAGGTCTTCCGACAGGCCGTCCTTGACGCCTTTCTTCAGCTTCTCGATAATCTCGCGGCGTGTGTTGCGGATGCTCACCTTGGCCTGCTCAGCCTCCTTGCCACATTGCTTTGCAAGCTGCTTACGACGCTCCTCCGTCAAAGGGGGAATGCCCAGGCGGATAATCTCGCCGTTGTTCTCGGGCGTGATGCCTACGTTGCTGTCCATGATGGCCTTCTCGATGGGGCGGAACATGGTCTTGTCCCACGGCTTGATGGCAATGGTGCGCGCATCGGGAGTGTTGATGGCAGCCACCTGATTCAGGGGCACCATGCTTCCATAGCTGTCGACACGGATGCCGTCCAGAATCTTAATGTTGGCCTTACCGGCACGGATGTGTGCCAAAGCTTCTTCGAGGTACAGCACTGCCTCGTCCATCTTCTCTTGGGCTTTGCCAAGGGTTTCCTTTACTTCTATCATAACTTTATGGGTTTAATATGTTGTTGTTTTATCTTATTTTTTAGCAAAAGTAGAGATATTTTGTTAAAAAAACAATGTTAAGCTACGATATTTACGCAAAAATGTATACATTTGTACCGTAGAATGCACAAAAAGATGGATATTGATGCCCATATCGACGAATTACTGACCAAACTTCAGCCCATAACGCTGGAGGAGATGAAGGACATCCGTCTCATGAACCGCACGGACACAAAGTTCGTGACGAGCAAGGACAAGCTGGTGCGCCTGCTGGAGCTGGCGCAAGGCAAGTACTATGCCCAGTTCACGAACGGCAGCAGGATTGCCAACTACATGACAACCTACTGGGACACCGACGACTATCGTTTCTACATGGAGCATCACAATGGCCGTGCGCCACGGCAGAAGGTGCGCGTCAGAACTTACATGGACAGCGACACCACCTTCCTGGAGATTAAGACGAAGAACAACCACGGGCGGACGAAGAAGAAGCGTGTGGAGGTGCCCGACCAGCAGATAACAGGCGAAGGCGGCAACGAGGAGTTCATCAAGGAGCGCGTCCATCTCAGCCTGGCGGACATACATCCCACGGTGCGCAACCGCTTCCATCGCATCACCCTCGTCAATTATGGCAAGACGCGTACACTTCCACAACATGGAGACAGAGCAGGATGCCAACGTCGGGCCGCTGGTCATCATCGAGCTCAAGCGCGACGGCAACGTCTACAGCCCGGTGCTCGACATGCTTCGACAGTTGCGCATCAAGCCCAGCGGATTCAGCAAGTACTGCATCGGCTCCGTCATGACAAACAAAGGGCTCAAGCAAAACCTCTTCAAGCAGAAGCTGGTGAAACTACGGAAAATAGCAAATTCATGACATCATAACAAGACATTAAACACAGAAACCAAACACTATGGAAACCTTTAACGACATTAACTACCACCTGGGTAATCTGATAGGTCTGACGCTCTTCGACCCCTTGCACTTCATCTCGTTGCTGATGCGCTTCGTCGTCAATCTGGTGACGGTATGCATCATCGCCCGCTGCTTCTATTATCCCCGCGGACGCCGGCGCGACTACATGTTCATCTACATCCTCATGTCCATGAGCATCTTCCTGCTGGTGAGCCTGATGGAAGGCGACGGCATGAACATCGGAGCAGCAATGGGCCTCTTTGCCATCTTCGGCATCATGCGTTTCCGCACAGAAGCTGTGCCCATCCGCGAGATGACCTATCTCTTCATGCTCATCGCCCTGAGCGTAGTGAATGCACTCTGCCGTGCTGAATACCACCCCAAGGCCGACTACTGGGACGGCTTCGGCGTTGTCACCATCGTTTTCGTCAACCTCGTCTTCGTTGGCATGGCATGGATCTTCGAGAGCGGGAAACTCGTCAGCAGCAATTGCAGCAAGTTCATCAAGTATGACAACGTGGCCCTCGTCGCTCCCGACAAGCGTGCCGAGCTGATTGCCGACCTCGAGAAGCGCACCGGACTGAAAATAGAGCGCGTGGAAGTAGGCACCATCGACTTCCTGAAGGACGCCTGCCTCATCCGCATCTACTACGACGAGCCTGCCGACCACGGCAACAGCATTGAAGAAATCACCAAAATGCCCCGTATATGACACTGCGTCAGCTCACCCTTGCCTCGTTGCTCCTCTGTGCCGCACCTATGCTGGCCGAGGGAGACGACGAGTTCGGCGCCTGGCAGGAGATTGGCATCGAAAAGGCCATCACTCAGAACTGGGATGTCGGACTCGACCTGGAGTACCGTGCCCAGCACAAAGCACGCTTCTCCGCCGGACTCGGCACCACCTACAAGCCCCTCAAGTACCTCAAGCTGGGCATCGGCTACAACTTCCTCTACACGGGTCGCCCCGACAAGATCAACGACAAGAGTGACTATACGGCATACCCCAACACATGGACGGTAGGCTACAACTCCTACCCGGCATGCTGGTATCCGCGCCACCGCTTCTATGCCGAGGCAACAGGCACCGTCAAGCTATGGAAATGGCTGCGCATCTCGTTGCGCGAACGCTATCAGTTCACACACACCAAGGCCTACAACGTCGACCGCTACAGGTATCGCATGGAGTACGAGAATGCCGAGAAGATAGATTTCGACGAAAACTGGGAGCCCTACACCTACTACGAGCTGGAGACAGAACTGAAGCACGACGAGTGGGACACAAAGCCTGTCCTTGCCAACACCGACCAGGTGCTGCGCTCGCGCCTCAAGCTGGAGTACGACAAGAAGCGCTGCCCCTTCTCGCCCTACATCTCGGCCGAGGCACACAACAGCGTCAGCGTGGGCGACCACATGCTCCTGCAGAAGGTGCGCACAGCCATCGGCTGCGGATATAAGTTCCGCAAACACAACGAAGTGTCGCTTTCCTACGTCGCCACATTCTACATGTACGACATCGAGGACGGAGAAGTCATTCGCGACCACGACCGCAGACACGCACTCTGCTTTGGCTACAAGTACAGCTTTTGATTAATTCATAAAAAGATTAATTCATAATTCAAAACTGAAACATCCTGCTCTCAAAGCAGACAAGTTCAGCATTCACGGCGAACATACATTATTAATATATATACACGTATATGAAAACGAGAAACATTTTGGCAGCTTTGCTGCTCATGGCTTGCACCACGATGCTGGCCGATGGCTTCAAGTACCTCACCATCACTTACAACGGTACGGAGGAGAACATTTCACTGCCCATCGTGAAGAAGATCTTCTTCCAGGATGGCAACGTCGTGGTCACTACCACAGAGGGCGAGTACACCTACCCCATCTCCATCATGGAGCGCATCACCTTCACCGAATCGGCCGATGCCATCAAGGCACTCCCCGAGCAGGCCGAGAACCTCACCTACGAGAACGGCACACTCTCCATCAAGGGTAATGGCCTGATGAGCATCTACAACACCAACGGCGCACTCATCAGTGTAGCCAACGTCAAAGAGGGTGCCAACGTCAGCCTCGAAGGACTGCCCACCGGCATCTACATCGTTCGCATGGGCGACAAGGCCATCAAGGTCAAGAAGTAAAAGGATAACTATGAACATATCACACAGGGAAAACTCCCTCTTCTGCGGAAGATTCGAGGGGAGGCTGTTGTTCTTGCTCCTTCTGCTCCTTGCCCCCGTCTCCATGCTCCGCATTGAAGCACAGGAACAGGTGCGCATCTGGCAGGCAGGCAACGACACACGCCTCACGACATCCAGAATGGATTTCACCGACGATGGCTCTACCCTCACCATCGGCAGCAACACGTTCGACACCGGTCTCGTGGACAGCATCACCGTGGTACACACGGTCACCGTCACGTACGACGGCGGGACGGCAACAGTCGACATGGGCCACGCGCCAGGCGTCACGGCAACGGTCGACGGAGCTCACGTCAACATCCTCAGCACCAACGTGAAGAGCGAGCTGGAGTTCGTGCTGCAAGGCACCAGTGCACATGGCTCGCTGACCTACGACGGACCGCTCAAGTGTAAGTTCTACCTGAACGACCTGAACCTGACCAGCGACCGCGGCGCAGCCATCGACATACAGTGCGGCAAGCGCGTCGACCTCATCCTCGTCGACGGCACGGACAACTACCTGACCGATGCCGCAGGCGGCGAACAGAAGGCAGCCCTCTATTGCAAGGGACACCTCGAGGTGGAAGGCGGCGGCTCGCTCACCGTGAAGGGCAACACAAAGCACGCCATCGCCACCAAGGAGTACATGCAGCTGAAGAAGAGCACGGGCAGCATCACCGTCATCGGAGCCGTGTCCGACGCCATGCACGTAGGCCAGTACTTCCTCATGAGCGGCGGCAAAGTGACGCTCAGCGGACAGAGCGGCGACGGACTGCAGGTGGAGACGATGACGCTCGACGATGACGTCACACCGAACCCCGACAAGGAGAACAACGGCATGATGTTCATTCGCGGCGGCAGCCTCGACATCACAGCTGCCAACACCGACACGAAAGCCATCAAGGCACCCGCCGACATGATTGTCACAGGTGGCACCTTCACGCTCCTCGCTTCGGGCGATGGCAGCAGAGGCATCCAGGTGACAGGCAACATGACAATCAACGAGGACGACAACAAAACCCTCATGCAGATTCGAGCCACTGGCACCACCTACGAGGACCCCGTCACCGATGAAAGCACGCGCTGCATGGGCATCAAGGTAAAGGGCAACCTGACCATCGAAGCCGGTACAATCCAGATTGCCAACAAGGGCAAGTATTCCTACGGCATCAAGGTGGACGGCGTTTACACAAAGTCTGCCAACGCCACAGTACAAGCCAACGTCAAAACGGACTGAACAGTTGACACATAAACATCGGCGTGCCCTTATTGTCGTAAGAGCACGCCGATGTTTATGTAGTGGCTAAAGGTGCTTCCTGGACACAGGCTTCAGAAATCCTCCTCACCCGTGCCGAAGCGCTTCACGTCCTCGATGACTTTGAGCAGGTACTGCCCGTACTGGTTCTTGAGCATGGGCTGTGCCAGTTGGCGCATACGCTCCTCGTCAATCCAACCTTTGCGGTAGGCGATGCCCTCCAGGCAACCGACCTTGAGGCCCTGACGCTTCTCGAGCACCTCGATGTAGGTTGAAGCCTCGGAGAGGGAGTCGAAGGTGCCCGTGTCGAGCCAGGCAAAGCCGCGGCCCAGGGTCTGTACCTTCAGTTCGCCGTCGGCGAGGAACTGCTGGTTGACGGTCGTTATCTCGTACTCGCCGCGGGCGCTGGGCTTGATGTTCTTTGCCACATCCACCACCTTGTTGGGGTAGAAGTAGAGGCCGACGACGGCATAGTTGCTCTTCGGATGGGCAGGCTTCTCCTCGATGCTGAGGCAGTTGCCCTGCTTGTCGAACTCGGCCACGCCGTAGCGCTCGGGGTCGTTCACCCAGTAGCCGAACACCGTTGCCTTCTTCTCAACCTCTGCTGAGCGAACGGCTTCGCGGAGCATGGCACTGAAGCCGTTGCCCTGGAAGATATTGTCGCCCAGCACGAGGCAGGCGCAATCGTCACCGACAAAGTCAGCCCCGATGGTGAAGGCCTGTGCCAGTCCGTCGGGCGAAGGCTGCTCGGCATACTCGAAGTGCACGCCGTAGTCGCTGCCGTCGCCCAGCAGGCGCTTGAAGCCGGGCAAGTCGAAGGGCGTAGAGATGATGAGGATATCACGTATGCCAGCCAGCATGAGCACGCTGATGGGGTAGTATATCATCGGTTTGTCGTAGATGGGCATGAGCTGCTTGCTGATACCCTTCGTGATGGGATAGAGACGGGTGCCCGACCCGCCGGCCAATACAATTCCTTTCATAGTATAGTTCTTTTTTCGGGGTTTAGATGATTCGGGGGTTCATTATCACGAGATAACGTTATCTCGTTATCTCGATATCTCGATATGACGTTATTTCGTTATGACGTTATCTCGTTATGACGACATTTCGTTATTCCGATTACTTTATCTCATAGTCGAGGCAGGTGCGGAGGCAGGTGTAGGGACGCACCTTGCCGTCGGCCACGGCCACATGTTCGGGGTGCACGGCATAGGCCTTGAGTGCAGCCTCGTCGGTGAAAGTACTGTCGAGCATCACGTCGGCATTCGAAGAGTCCAGCCGCCCGTCCACGTTGACCTTGATGTCCACGAGTCCAGGTATGCGTCCGCTCAAACCTTCCAGGCCGGCCTTGATGCCGCGCTTCACATTCTCTTTCTCTTCAGCGGTGAGGTCCTCCCTCAGCCGCCATAGTATAATATGTTTTACCATCTTCTTTAATTTTAATTATTCATTCCTTCACGAGTAAGTATGTGCGCTTGCGCCTTGAGCGGCAGGCAGATAGTTGATACCCCACCAGCACATCTGCAGGCAGAGGAAGCAAATCACTTGCCAGAGCAAGGCAGGCCGGACGGCAGCGGGGCGTCCGATGCGCAGATGCAAGTATATCAGATAGCAGAGCCATGTGGCAGCCGCCCACGTCTCCTTCGGGTCCCACGACCAGTAAGTGCCCCAGGCCTCCTTGGCCCACAGGGCGCCGAACAGCATGCCGACGGTGAGGAACGAGAGGCCCACGCGCGTCAGGCCGTCGATGGCATCCAGCAGGTTCTGTCTGCGAATGAGTTGCCAGAGCGACATCAGCATGGCAGCACCCGTCGTGGCATAGGCAAACATGTACACGATGACGTGCGGCGCGAACCACGGACTCTGCAGGGCTGGCATCAGCATCTTGCTGTGTATCTCGGGCTTGAAGAGGTTCACACAGATGAAGACCGTGCTGAGCATGGTGCTGAACAGCAGAATCCAGCGGTAGCGCCAGCGGCTGTAGGTGACCAGTCCCACCAGCGGCAGGAAGAAGGAGTACCAGAGACGCGTCTCGCCCATAGTGCGCAGAGGCGGACGCTCCAGCGAAATCCACATCAAGGCAATGTATGCCCCGAAGATGAGCAAGCCGCCGATAGCAGACAGATAGACAAGCTTCTGCCCCTTCCCTCGGAGGGAAAGCAGCGAAGCCACCGTCCAGCACACCACTGCAGGCAGGGCAAAGAGCCAAAAGTCATTCCAGTTTTCCATCGAGGATGATGTTTTTATCTCGTTATGACGTTATGACGTTATTTCGTTATGACGTTATTTCGTTCTGTCGTTATTCCGAAATATCGTTATTTCGATATTTCGACATTCCGTTCTGACGGCATTTCGTTCTGACGCTGTTCCTTCTTTCGGAGAGTGCCGGACTGAAGGAAGAGACATCCGGCCCCTGCCAGCATCATGAAGATGCCGAGGTAGACGAACGGCAGCCACGGGTCGCGCACCAGTTCGAAGATGCTGATGTCGCTCTCGGCACCCTTCGACTCGTCGTAGCCATACTGATATATCTTCCATCCGCGCACGGCGAGGGGTTTGTTGACGCGGAGCGTGTCGCGCAGGACGAGGCCCTTCTTCGTGTAGACCGTCACGTCCGAGAGGTAGCGAAGCGGCGCCTCCTCGATGAAGAAGTCGTGCAGCTCGATGGCCACCGGCAGCTCCTTCACGCGGTGCAGTTCGTCGACGGCCCGCCACTCCGTTGTGCCCTCGCGCACCATCATGTGCAGACGCTGCATGTCGGCATTGCCGAGGGTGCCGCAGACCAGGGCGATGAAGATGCCGAGGTGGTTCAGCAGGAAAGGCACATTGCGCCAGGCCGGACGGGTCAGCCTCGTCATGCAGACCATGCCGACAAGCGCCATGAGCCACACATAGAGGAGCACGAAGGGCCAGAACGAGAGCATGGCCGTGATGCCGATGGGCTCCATGGGCACATGTCCGGAGGGCACCTGGCGCGTGACGCCCATGAGGACCGTCATCATGGCGCAGGCCACCAGAGCCGGGATGCCGGCCTGCAGCGTAGCCATCCAGCGGAACAGCCGCACACGGCTGCGGCACAGATGCATCGCCACCACAGAGAGCAGCAGCACAGCCAGCACGATGCCGTTCACCGGCCAGGCCATCATGCCCCAGCGCACCGGTCCGGCCACCACCTGCAGCAGCATGCCCGCACCGGCCAAGCCACAGCAGACATAGCCGCCAACCGTCATTCCCCATGTATCTCTTTTCATCGAATCTCGTACATTTTCGTTGAACGTCACTGCAAAGATAGGACTTTTATTTGAGATAAACAACCTTCGGCGTGAATTATGTTCTCTATTCATGCCGAAAAGCCCAAAGAAACAGACGCGGGCAAGGGACAGAAAGGTCATGACTGTCACATAATTGTTCGGGAAACAGCAACATGGTTTGAGACACGAAAAACAACGTTTCGTACAGCGGCACATAGTTAAACTATGTTAACCGATATGTTTCGTACATAAAGTTTCTTAATTCATACCCTTATTAGTATGTTCGTTTGACGCGAAACTGCTACCTTTGCACCAAACTAAACACGCACACATACCTAAACGACAATCTAACATCGGAAACACTCTACTCTAATACATTGGGAACAAATCTAACAACACTCTTCAGCAGCGAGCCATGTCTGCAACGTCACATTGCGGGCAAGGCCGAATACCTCTATACATTATATAATATACACGCGCGACGCGCATGCGCGTGAGGGCTTCATTCAACGAATGGACCTGGAGGCACAGCGACAGCGAAGGGTTGACGAACAGCAACAACAACATTAAAAACATATATATTCTAATTATTAACTAAACTTTTTATCAAAATGAGAATGAAAACAAAACTAACTCTCATGCTGGCACTGCTGGCATTATGCAGTAGCGGGACTCGGGCCGCCTCGAATGATCTTCCGGAATTAACTTCCGACCCCAGTAGCCCGAAATACTTCACCATCAAATCCTTCAGCCGTGGAGGATTCCTAACATCCAATGGCGCAGGGCAGGGTATGACACATGTCAACTTTGTTGACGGATCCATATGGTATTTCACTGCTGCTGACGGCAACACCACCGGTGATGCAACAGGCGGTGTCATTGCTCACAACTATGATGGGACAAAGATGACCACCAGCTGGACAACTGCAGCTACAGGCGAAACAATTTACATTCTGCCCAATGGTATAAATACAGAAGGTGTGTCCATCTGTAAGGCCTCATCTATTACAGACTATAGCTGTATGGATGCCAACAACGGCAACACAGGTGTGGGCAGTTGGGCTCCATATAGCAATGACTGGAAAGGTACAACATGGGTCATTGAGCCAGTTGTCCCAAATGGATACTATTATTTCAAGGGTATGGATACAAATCGTTATCCTTATCTTTATAGTGACTTCGTTGCGAAAGGCGAGAATAACACATTCCACCATAGTCTGCCTAACTCACCAAGTAACGGTCATATTTGGAAAGTGACTCTCTCTTCAACCATTACTGGTAGCTCATACGACGGGGCCACTACGACAGTCAGTCTCACAGCTGTTAATGGAGAAGGTCTTCCCCTTACTATCGACAATACAGAGTACCAGACACTAACCATCGGAAGCAGAGCAGCAAGTCTTGATTTTTATTTCACTGAGGCCATCAATCTCACAAACTGGGGCAATGATACCAAGTTGACAACTTGGGCGGGGTTCCCCAATGCGACTGACAACCATTGGACATTCGAGGATGTAGATGTCAGTGCAGGAGTCTATAATGTCGTAATCAGCGGTAACAATGCTGGCTACGTCACATATAACGGACAGAATGCAAAGAATGGCGGTTTCTTTGTGGCTGGTACAATCACTGAAGGTGATATTACAGTAGCAGAAATTGAAGGCTACACAACAACTGCGACAATAAGCGAGAGAACTATCACAGTGAACTATCAGCTGAGCAACGCAAAGACCATTCAGTACACTTACATTGATGGTAACGGAGGAAGATATAGCGGAACCTACGAAGCAATATGGAATGGAGACCTGACACAAGAGCCGCCAACCTTCTCCGGCGTATATGGTGCAACTATCACAGACAAGACTTTTGCTGAAAGCGAAGGCACATACACCTTCACTGCAAACATCACATTCCCGTTCCCTGTTTCCAGCAATGGCGTAAACAATGCTACGACTCTGAGAAGTGCCCTTGGAAACTCATTATGGTTCGCAACAACCGACAACAAAGCAAAAGCAAACAATTCTGCAAATACCGTTGTTTACGACATAAGAGCTGATTACTATCGTTGGTATATTATTCCTACCTTCGATTCAGAAAGCAGTACATTCTATTTCTCTCTGTACAATGTAGGAGCAGGGAAGTACATCCCCACTTTGTCAGTAGGTTCTCCAAGCTCAGAATGCACACTCTCCGACACTCCGGGTATGTACTGCTATTCTCATTATAATCAAGGAGAAGGCTTCAACACATCTCCTACCTCGACAAATTATCTAACAATTAATACATCTGGCACCAACCAAAATATCTGGGTCTGGAATGGTGGCACTGCAAGCGCAACCCACAGAGGTTCTGCCATGGACTTCCCCGTCTTGGAGGATTTGAATGTAATAACCACTGTCGACGAAGCCTTCAATACCCTCAAAAATACAAGTAAGTTCGACATCCTTGCTGGTTCAACAGTTATGGGACCCGCTGAGTTCGCTAGTCCTGTTGATATAAATAATGCCATCGATGCAGCACAAGAAGTAGAGGACAATGCTGAAGCAAAACTGGCTTTCATCGAAGGTGCAAATGGTAGCAAGATTCTGAACTACCTTAATATGGTTGCAGCATATGGCGACTTGGCAAATATCCAGATAGACATGAAACGGGAATATGGCACAATGATACTTCCGTGTCCTTCCACACGCATCAGCGGCTTGGATATCTACTCTTGCAGCGGAAAAGAAGGCAACGTGCTGACTCTGACTCTTGTCGAGGGCAATTATTCTAAAGACACACCTTACATCATTCATGCCGAAGCCGGTAGCAAGTTCACCATCATCGGCTGGGATAAAGGAAGTACTGCAACTCACACAAACGGTTGGCTGACAGGTACGCTGAACGATGAAACAGAGATTCCTGACGGTTCTTACATGCTTGCAACGAACAAGACAACAGGCGTTCAGGCCTTCCACAAGGTTTCCGGCACAGGCGTGAAGTGCGCAAAGAACAAGTGCTACCTGACTCCAGAAGTTGGTGGCGAAGTGAAGGCATTCTTCTTCAACGAAGAAGATATCGAAACTGCCATCACCCTGTCTGTTGAGGAGTTGACAGAAGACGGTTACATCTACAACCTTGCTGGTCAGCGCATAAGCAAGGCACAGAAAGGCATCAATATTATTAACGGTAAAAAAATCATTAAGTAACATGAACAAGAAATATATTGCTCCTTCCGTGTTCTGCGTGGAGCTCCACACAACAAAGCTGATGGCTCTGTCCACAAACGATAGTGATCCCATAACAAGGGACAATCTGGATAACTACGAACAGGATGTCAAAGGATTCAAAATCACGAACGACAACCTTTGGGACAACGAGTGGTAGAATCCAACCTTAGCTTTCCCTAAGAGGAAAAGAATCTAATACGCCTATTGAGCCCCAAGAGTCTAAGCCAACGACTCTTGGGGCTTTTTCTGTTTGCTCCGGGGGTAGGCGATTAACAGCTTATTAGGTATTAATCAAACACACAGACACAAAAGCACAAAGGAACAAACCACCGAAAAAGACACAAAGAGCCTTGCCTTGGCAAGCTTTGTGTCTTCATTTCCAGCGTAACACTTCGAGTCTTTGTGACTTTGTGTTCGATTATAAACATCCGAGACATAAGTCTTTAACATGTAATTGCCATAAATTGCTCATGAATTTCAATTAATTGTTTCGTCTGGTTCACAGTAAAATTCACCGGCGATGGGAACTAAATCTCTGGCGGCAGGGAACAAAACTTTTTCAGTGGCTTGGAAATATATTTCCGAAGCTCTGAAATATATTTCCAAGCCTTTGAAATAAATTTCCAAGGCTTTGAAAAAGTTTTATCGCGAGCCGCAGGGGAAAATACTCTCTACGGGAAAGAATTTGTGTTTTCATGTTTACATCGAAAGACCCGAAATAACCGGTTTGTCCGAGACTTTGCTATAGAATGGGGTTCAACTCGGCTTCACTTCCTCAGCAGAGTCTGGTTTTGCGTTGATAAGGTAATTGCAACCCACAAACAAGCTTGATGCAATGAAAATAATCGCTGCAAAGCTTGCAACGTTCGCGGAAACATCGTAACTTTGCAGAGGGATAAGAGCCACATTATACTTAAAGGACGAATACTACACACAATACACAATGAAGAAACTCTGCTTACTGCTGGCCCTGCTGGGCTGCACGCTTTGCCTGGGGGCGACGACGGACAAGAAGATGGACCGCTTCGTCAGCGCGCTGATGAAGAAGATGACGCTTCGCGAGAAGATTGGGCAGCTGAACCTGCAACCTGCGGGCAACATCACCACCGGCGGTGCGATGGACACCGAGGTGGGCTCGCTGGTGATGAACGGCGACCTGGGCGCCATCCTCAACCAGACGGGCAAGGACGAGATACGCGCCATACAGGAGGTGGCCGTGAAGCGGAGCCGTCTGGGCATCCCCCTGCTGGTGGGGCTCGACGTGATACACGGCTACCGCACCATCCTGCCCATCCCGCTGGCTCAGGCCTGCTCGTGGGACATTCCCGCCATTGAGGGCGGTGCACGCATCGCTGCCGAGGAGTGCTCGTCGGACGGCATCTCGTGGACCTACAGCCCGATGGTGGACATTGCGCTCGACGCGCGCTGGGGCCGCATCATGGAGGGCAGCGGCGAGGACCCCTACTTGGGCAGCCTCATCGCAGCTGCTCTTGTGCGCGGCTATCAGGGCGACTTCAAGGAGAAGCACAACATCATGGCCTGCCTGAAGCACTACGCCCTCTACGGCGCTGCCGAGGCCGGTCGCGACTACAATACGGTGGACATGAGCCGCTGGCGCATGTTCAACCAGTACATGCCGCCCTACGAGGCTGCCGTGCGGGCAGGCGTGGGAAGCGTGATGACCAGCTTCAACATCGTGGACGGACAGCATGCCACGGCCAATCCCTGGCTCCTCGACGAGGTGCTCCGCCGCAAGTGGGGCTTCGAGGGCTTCGTGGTGACCGACTACGCCAGCATCACCGAGATGACGAGCTGGGGCTTCGGGTCGCAGAAGGAGAACGGCATACAAGCCCTGAAGGCAGGCACCGATATGGACATGTGCGCCCAGGCCTTCCTGCATCACTGCGAGGCGGCCGTCAGCGAAGGGCTCCTCAAGGTGCAGGACATCGACCGCGCTTGCCGTCGGGTGCTGGAGGCTAAGTACAAGCTCGGCCTCTTCGAGGACCCCTACAAGCACTGCGACATGAGCGACGAGGAGCAGGCCCGTCACATCTTCACTCCGGAGCATCGCCGTGCTGCACGCGACCTGGCTGCCGAGACCTTCGTCCTACTGAAGAACGACGGCGGCATCCTGCCCCTGAAGAAGCAGGGCAAGGTGGCCCTCATCGGCCCCAATGCCGACACGACCGACGGTCTGCTGGGCTCCTGGTGCGTGGTGCGTCCCCAGCGCGACGCCTATCCCTCGCTGCTGAGTGCCATGCGCGAATACCTGCAGGGAAAGGCCGAGGTGCTCTATGCCCAGGGCTGTAACCTGACCAACGACGAGCGTCAGGACAAGGCAGGCATGGCGAATGCGCCCTACAGGACAGTGCCCCGCGTGGACAGCCGACAGGCTCTGACCGAGGCCCTGAAGGTGGCAGCCGATGCCGACGTCATCGTCTTTGCCGGCGGCGAAGGTGCGGAGTGGAGCGGCGAGAGCCACAGCCGTGCCGACCTGAGCCTGTCCGACTGCCAGAAGCGACTGCTCTCTGCCCTGCAATCGCTCGGCAAACCACTGGTGGTGCTCAACTTCTCGGGCCGCCCCACCGAAATGGGTTGGCTGAAGCAGAATGTTCCTGTCCTGATGAACGTATGGTTCGGCGGCACGGAGACTGGTCCGGCGCTGTGCGACGTATTGTTCGGCGACAAGGCTCCCAGCGGTCACCTCACCGTCAGCCTGCCGCAGGTCACCGGTCAGGAACCGCTCTACTACAACCACCTCAACACGGGCCGACCCGTCCGCGACGACGACGACACCTTCCGCCAGTACCAGGGCAATTACTTCGAGGTGAGCAACGGTCCGGCCTTCCCCTTCGGCTACGGACTCTCGTACACCACGTTCAGCTACGGCGAGATGCAGGTGGCACAGGACGGCCGCAACGTGACAGCCACCGTCAGCGTCACTAACACGGGCGACCGCGAGGCAGCGGAAGTGGTGCAATGCTACATCCACGACGTGGCCTGCCGCTACGCCCGTCCGGTGAAGGAGCTGAAGGGCTTCGAACGCATCACTCTGCGCCCGGGCCAGACACAGACGGTGAGCATACGCCTGACGGAACGGGAACTCAGCTCGTACGACGCCGAGGGCAACCTCTTCTTCGAGGCCGGTGCCTTCGACATCATGATGGGCGGCAACAGCCGCGATGTGCAAACGAAAAGGATTGAAATGAAATGAAGTACGTCAGTTGGAACGTCAACGGCCTGCGGGCCGTGGTGAGCAAGAACTTCAGCGAGGCCTTCGCCGCGCTCGATGCCGACTTTGTGTGCCTGCAGGAGACGAAGTTGCAGGCCGGACAGCTCGACCTGAGCTTCCCGGGCTACCAGGCCTATTGGAACTATGCCGAGAAGAAAGGCTACTCGGGCACCGCTGTCTTCACGCGGCAGACGCCCGTGGCTGTGACCTACGGCATGGGCATCGCGGAGCACGACACCGAGGGACGCATCATCACGCTGGAGATGGCGGACCACTATCTGGTGTGCGTCTACACGCCGAACAGCCAGGACGGACTGCGCCGACTGGACTACCGCATGCAGTGGGAGGACGACTTCCGCGCGTATCTCCTCGCGTTGGACAGGCAGAAACCCGTCATCGTGTGCGGCGACATGAACGTGGCACACCAGGAGATTGACCTGAAGAATCCGAAGACGAACCACATGAATGCGGGCTTCACCGACGAGGAACGCGAGAAGATGACCACGTTGCTGGGCAGCGGCTTCGTGGACACGTTCCGCCACCTGCACCCCGATGCCCGAGACCGCTACAGCTGGTGGAGCTACCGCTTCCATGCCCGCGAGAAGAACGTGGGCTGGCGCATCGACTACTTCCTCGTATCGGAACGCCTGGCCCCAAGCATCCAGGCGGCCGACATTCACGACGACATCATGGGCAGCGACCACTGTCCCGTGTCGCTTCTTTTAAGTGAAAAGTGAAAAGTGAAAAGTGAAAAATAATAATTAGATAGAGGGAGATAGAGGAAGATAGAGGAGATGAGGAGATAGAGGAAGTTAGAAGAAGATAGAGGAAGTTAGAAGAAGATAGAAGAAGATAGAAGAAGATAGAAGACAATACATTGAAACCGCGCCTTGTTTCTACAAGAAATGATTAAATGGTAAATGATTAAATAGTAAATGTGAGATGGCAAACCTGAAAGGACTGGCCAAGGACACGGCTATCTACGGACTCTCGAGCATCGTGGGGCGCTTCCTCAACTATATGCTCGTACCGCTCTACACGCACTACATGCCCAAGGCTTCGGGCGACTATGGCGTGAACACAAATATGTATGCCTACACGGCTCTGGTGCTCGTCATCCTGACGTTCGGCATGGAGACAACCCTGTTCCGCTTTGCCAACGACGAGCACGAGGAGCCCGACACGGTCTTCTCCACCGGCTTTGCCATCATCGGGAGCCTCACGGCTCTCTTCCTCCTGCTCATCTTCGGCTTCATCACTCCCATTGCCGACTACACCGGCTACGCCGAACATCCCGAGTACTTGCTGATAATGGCCTCGGTGGTCTCGCTGGATGCTCTGCAGGCGCTGCCCTTCAGCTACCTGCGTTTCCAGCACCGCGCCATACGGTTCGCCTCGCTCAAGCTGCTGTTCATCGTGCTCAACATCACGCTCAACGTTGTCTTCTTCGTCCTGCTCGGCAAGACGGCCGTGTTCTACGTATTCTTCATCAACCTGCTTTGCACAGGCTTCATCACCTTCTACTTCCTGCCCGACCTGTTCCGGATTCGCTGGCACGTGGACGGGCGCCTCTTGCGGCGCATGGTCTCCTACTCGTGGCCGATACTCCTGCTGGGCGTGATGGGCATCCTGAACCAAGTGGCCGACAAGATTATCTTCCCGAAGGTCTATCCCGACAAGGCTCAGGCCAACGTGGAACTGGGCGTGTACGGCAGCTGTGCAAAGGTGGCGATGATTATGGCCATGATAACGCAGGCCTTCCGCTACGCCTACGAACCCATCGTCTTTGCCAAGGCGAAGGATGCCGACAAGAAGGAATATTATGCCCTGGGCATGAAGTACTTCGTCATCTTCACCCTGCTGGCTTTCCTCTGCGTGATGGGCTGGCTGCCACTGCTCCGCTATATGATTGGCTCCGATTACTGGGAGGGACTGTACGTCATACCCATCGTCATGGTGGCGGAAATCATGATGGGCATCTACTTCAACCTCTCGTTCTGGTACAAGCTGACGGACAGGACGGCCTATGGTGCCGTGTTCTCCCTGGCCGGTTGCATCGTGCTGCTTGCCGTCAACATCTGGGGCATCCCGCACTACAGCTACATGGCTTGTGCATGGGGCGGCGTGGCAGGCTACGGCACGGCGATGCTGCTGAGCTACTTCGTCGGACAGCGCATCTATCCCATCCCCTACCCCATTCGGTCGATGGCAGCGTATACGGTTCTCACCGCCGCTTTCTACTACGCGATAACCTGCATCCCAGCCGACGCACCTGTGTGGCTGCACCTCGGCATCAGCACGGCACTCATCCTCATCCTCGCTGCCATCATCTACTGGAAGGAAATAAGAAAAGCCCCATAAGGCCTATAGAACTTATAGGACTCATGGAGCTTATCGGGTGGGGCCAATAGCCTCTTATTCTCCCATGATTATCTTGCGCAAGGCATCCATTATCTGGTCGCCCAGGCCAATGCTGTAGCCCTGACGGAACCAGACGACGCGGTTGAACGTGTCGCAGAGCAGGATGATGGGCAGTTCCTCGTTGCCGTGGGTGAGCTCCTGAATGTGCATGGCTTCGGCTGTCTCGGGGTCGGCAATGCCGAAGAGCACGTTGCTGGGCAGGTCGTCGAACTCGCGACGGTTGAAGTTGTCGTATTCCTCCTGGTTTTCAAACAGCATGAGGTAGCACTGCGACCACTGCGAGAAGTGGATGTTGGCTGCCTCGATGTCGTGCAAGAGGTGTGTGCTCGGCTCGTGTCCGCTGCGGATGAGGGCGATGATGTAGAAGCCGCGGCCTGTGGTGTCGAGTATCTTCTTGTGCACGCCCTTTGCATTGGTGAAGTACTGCTCGCAGTCGAAGCTGCCGATGACACGCAGACGGTCCTCGTCGACACGCAGGCGGAGGGGAAGAACGGAATTGGCGGTGAGGCTGTTTATCTCCACATGCGCCAGCACGCCGCCGTTGGCAAGACGCGTACCGCTCAGCAGCATGTACTGCCCGGCATCGACGTTCACGCCTTCGGCAAACGTGTCCTTCCACGTCGCACTCTCAGGAAACTCCTGCACCTGCGGACGTCCGTCAACGATGCGCGACAAGGCGAAATGCGTGTAGTACTGCGGATTCTCCTTCACAGCCTGGTCGGTGTAAGTGAGGCGAAGAGACCCCTCACCCCCCTCGCTATGGGGGCAGGAGGCAAGGGGCAGAGGGCAAGAGAATTGATTGTTCAGGTTAGGGCTATTTGTACCCTCTTGCTCCTTGCCCCTTGCTCCTTGCCCCAAAATTTCAAGTCTGCCCGTCACTTCGTCGATGCGGGCAGGAATGCCGATGGCACGGGCTGCCGAGACGAGGAAGATGTCGCGGCTATGAGCGTCGCACGTCCGATGCCGGAGCACGCCGAGCGGACTCATGCAGAGATGCTGCGGGTTGCGCGTGTCGTCCACCGTGATGCTGTCCTTCACCCACTGCTGCAGCTGCTCAGCCGTCATGCCCTGGAAGTATTCGGCAAGGGCACCGCGGCAAGGCGTCAGACGCTCGTTGGCAACACGCGGACCGAGGACATACCTCAAGTCCTTCCCGCCTTCATTGGGAACGGGGGAGGCTGCCACATCCATCAGCACATCCATCGTGACGTCGCGCAAGTCCTTGCGGGAAAGCGTGGAGAGGACGTCGTCGGCAAGCTTCTTGCTGCCACAGCTCTTCTTGAAGGTGGCGATGGCCTGCCAGTTGGCGCGCGCCAAGGCTTCGTAGCTGTTGGGCTCGGCATCGGGGCAGAAGGCCTGCTTCATGTAGGCTGCCCGTATGCTGTCTTCCTCGGCAAGGCGCTTGCGATTCTTCTTAATCGACTCGACGCTGACATCCGGCTTGTTGTCCTTGCCGAGAGGCGGTATCAGGTCGAGGTCGAACGAAGCGGTGTAGGTGCTGTCCTTATCGAGGTAGAGGGTGACAAGGTTGTCGGTGCCGACACTCACCTTGGTGAAGCCGAAGCGTCCGTCCTTGCTGGCCCAGACGATGAGGTCGCCCTTGCCGCAGGTCAGCGAAGACTGTCCCTTGGCATCGCTCTTCTTCGTGACAAGGGGATAGAACTCTGCATAGTTGTACAGGCGGTAGTCAACCGTGGCATCTTCCACGGGCAGACTGTCGGCACCGAGCACCGTCACCTTGACTGTAGCCACGTCGGCATAGTTCTTCGTGACGTTGATTTCGGTGTAGCAGGCATTGCGGCCCACCACTTCCTCCGGTCCGCCGTAGTCGCCGAACACCTTCGTGTGCATCAGCATGCCGCGGGCTGCAGGCTCGTTGAACCATCCGAGGTTGAGCACGGGCTCCGGCTCGCAAGCTCCGAGGAAGTACCATCGGCCGTCCACCCAAGCTTCCACCCAGGCATGATTGTCGTCGGTGTGGGCCCAACGTGGCGTGTAGACCTGACGGGCAGGAATGCCGATGGTGCGAAGCGCCGTGACGGTGAAGGTGCTCTCCTCGCCGCAACGCCCGATGGCGGAGCGAAGGGTGTTCATGGGCGACGAGGTGCGACTGTCGCTGGGCTGGTAGCTGACGTGCTCGTGGCACCAATGGTTCACCTCGAGCACGGCACTGTACATCGTCTTGCCCTTCACGCGTTCCTTCAACTCGTCGTAATAGACGATGCGGAAGGAGTCGAGGTCCTCGTTGTTGACACGCAGAGGCAGGACGAAGTGCCGCCACTCCCGACCGGGCACCTTCTCGCCCCACGGCATCTCGTGGCGGGCCTTCACAGCCACCTTGACGTTCGCCTCCCAGAACTCGCGGGAGTAGTCCACGCTGTCGGGCAAAGGCATGTTCTCGTACAGGAAGTCCAGCGCCTCCTGCTCTTCACGGCTGCTGCCGGTGCAGGCGGCCATAAAAACAAGGAGCCCCACAATGAGGGCTCCCTGCAATATCGTTTGTTTCTTACTCTGCATACATATCAACAATTAGTTCGCCAAAGATGGTGTTGGCCCATGCAAACCAGCTGCGGGTGAAGTCCTCTGCGTTGTCCTTGTTGAAGGACTCGTGCATGAAGCCCTTGCCGCCGTCGGTCTTGAGGATTTGCTGCACGCACCATTCCTTCTCGGCACGGTCGTTGGTGGTGAAGGCCTTCATCACCAGGCTCATAGGCCAAGGCTTGTCGAGTCCGCAGTGCGGGCCACCGATGCCTTCGCCAGCCTTGCCCTTGAAGAAGTAGGGGTTGTCCTCGCTCCAGACAAACTTACGTGTGTTCTGGTAGATGGGGTCGTCGATGTCAACATCGGTCAGATAGGGCAGACAAAGCAGGCTGGGCGCATTGCTGTCGTCCATGAGCAGATAGCTTCCGTAGCCGTCAACCTCGAAGGCATAGATGGGGCCGTACTTGGGATGTTCCACCACGGCATACTCCTTCAGAGCTGTCTCCACTTGGCTTGCCATCTGCTCGCATTCGCCGGCAAGCACCTTCTCCTTGTTCACGTCGCGAAGGATGGTTGCAGCCTTGCGCAGTACGCTCACAGCGAAGAAGTTCGAGGGCACGAGGTAGGGGAAGATGGTGCTGTCGTCGCTGGGACGGAAGGCACTGGCGATGAGGCCGCAAGGCTTGCCCGGATGACCGTAGCCGCTGTTGCTGCGGGTGTCGTGGAGTGCCTTAGTGTTGCGGCGGAAGTGGTAGTTGGTCTTGTAGCCGTTCCAGTTCTGCTGGTCGCGGAAGACGTCGAGTGTGGCACGAACCACCTTCAGCCAGTTCTCGTCGAAGATGCTGGTGTCGCCTGTCTTCTGCCAGTAGGCGTAGGCCAGGCGGAGGGGATAGCACAGGGAGTCAATCTCGTACTTGCGTTCGTGCAGCATCTTGTTCATCTTCGTCTCGTCGGTCTGCCACTCACCATCCTTGGGCTTGATGTTGAAGGCATTGGCATAGGGGTCGATGAGGATGCAGGCGAACTGCCTACGGATGACGCCGCGGATGAGGTGGCGCAGCGGCTCGTCCTGGTTCACATAGCGCAGATAAGGCCACACCTGAGCGGCACTGTCGCGCAGCCACATGGCTTCGATGTCGCCGGTGATGACGAAGGTGTCGTCGTCGCCGCTCTCGTTGCTGTACCATACAGTCGTGTCGAGCGTATTGGGGAAGCAATTGACGAACATCCA
>CADCCR010000025.1 GCA_902799985.1 uncultured Bacteroidales bacterium
TTCAACTATCTCATTCTGCTTTACGACTTGATGCCGTACTACAAGAAACATAACGCAGATCAATATGCGAGGCTTAACCGCATCTTCACAGGTATCATGAGCAAGCTGAGTGATCGCGGCTGGAGTCTTCCCAATAGCGACAAGTCCTACTCTGTCAATTACAGTAATGAAGGTGGTCCTCACTATGAGTTCAAGGAACAAATCGGTTTCAAAAGAGACCCGAACGATGATGAGGAAACATACAAGCGGAAGCGCGACGAGTTCTTCAAGAACAACACCCGAGTACTCATCAAAACAGAGCCGATAGAATGAAACTCTTCCATCTTAAATCCCTGCGCCACCAGACCGATGAGCAGCTGATGGCGCAGGCTGCGGCAAAATGTTCTCCCTCTCCAACGGGAGAGGGGCGGGGTGAGGCTTATACAGCTTTCGAGGAGCTGTATCGCCGCTATGCCCGTAGGTTAAAGGGCTTCTTCTTCATGCAGCTTGGCGGAGACGAGGAACTGGCTGCTGATGCCACGCACGACGTCTTCCTCCGTGCCTACGAAGCCCGAAGCCGCTATCGCGAGGGCAGCAACGTCAGCACTTGGCTCTTCACCATCGCCTACAACATCTGCAAGAACCATTACCGCAGCAATGCCTACGAAGCAGAGCTGCTGGCTTCCCTCGATGCCGAACCCGTCTCCGACCAACAAATAGAAGTGGAAATGGATGCCGCTCAGCTTGATGAGGCCCTCGAAAGGGTGCTCTCCGAATTGCCGCCGCCCTTGCATCAAATCTTCTCCCTGCATTATCAGGAGGAACTGACTGTCCCCCAAGTTGCAGAGATTGTCGGCATTCCCGAAGGAACAGTAAAGTCCCGCCTGCACAAGACAATGAACATCATCAGAAAAAAGTTAAAAGGTTATAAGTTGAAAAGAAATGAAAATAAGTAACGAACAAATCATCGCGTCGGCCCGCCGTCAACGGCAGAAGGTAGAGGGCCAAATGCATGTTGAGCCTTGGCAAGGACGACAAATGGTAAATAGTAAATGGTTAAATGGTAAATCCATTGCGGTTGCCGCAAGCCTCATCAGCTTCTTTGCAGGCTATGCCCTTCATGGTGGCATGCCTCAGTCACAACTTACTGAGAATCCTGTGGCTCAAGTTGTCGAGGTGCAGCACGACACCATCATGCAAGTGCAGACCGTCCGCGACACCATCTACGAGACCCGCGTCGTCACCAAGTACGAGCCATTGCTGGCAAAAGCAGAAGCTTCCCCAATGCTTGAGGAAGAAGACGACGTGTCGTCAGAGCAGAAAGCCTGCTCCATGCTGTGCGACGACATTCCCTACGAATTGTTGGCAGCAGGAAGATAATATGAAATAGGTTTTTAGTTCCGCCTAAGACTTTGGTTTTAGAAGTTAATATATTGGTGCGCCACCTGCTCCTGCGTCGCGATGATGCGGGAGCCTTGTTCTTGCTGCCTAAAGCTTAGCTCGACGCCCTCAAAGGCTCAAAAACAAAGCTTTCGGGCAGCTTTTTGTATATAAGCGGGAATTTTTCACTTTTCACTTTTCACTTTTCACTTTTCTTCGTATCTTTGCAAGCAGAACGATATAATATATAAGGAATATGACAGCATTACAACTGAATGCCGAACTCTTTCGCGCTATGGGGAAAATAGCCGACGACGAGACGCTGATGAAGAAAGTGCTCAACTACGTGAAGCGCCTGGCTGCCAAGAAAGAAGACCCTACGCTGATGACAAAGGAGGAGTTCTTCCGCAGAGTGGATGAAGCAAAAAAAGGCCCAACCTACAGAATGCTACCTAATGAAGATTTAACGACATTCTTAAGCAGGATTGGCAATGACGTATAGTGTTGAATTCAAAAGAGAGGCTGCACGTGACTTGATAGCGTTGGCTAAGAATGAGCCAAAGGCTTTTCAAAAGGCACAGGCGCTGATAGAGGAATTGCGCCAGCATCCTCGCACAGGCACCGGCAAGCCAGAGCCTTTGGCAGGCGATCGCAACGGACAATGGAGTCGCCGTATCACCAAGAAGCATCGCCTTGTCTATGAGATTCACGACACAGAAGTCGTGGTACTCGTCCTTACAGCTTACGGTCACTACGAAGACAAATAACCAGATAACAAAGGTAATAACTGGTTTTTAGGGAAAAACATGAAAAAGCAAATCCTTACCATCTTGCTTTCCCTCGTTGCCGTTATGGGGCAGGCACAAATACATTACCGTCTTGAGGGTAACATCGGGCATCCTGAGTTCACGGGCATCATGTATATGGTGGATATACTGAAGGCGCAGTACATCGATACTATAGAAGTTGTGAACGGCAACATCACGCCGAAAGAGGGTGACTTGCCAGAAATGACATTGTGCAACCTAAACGATACGACGACTATCCTCGTGCAGACAGACTCTGTGCCATATACGGCAAGCAAATTGTCGTTGAGCTGGTTGTTCATTGACAAGGGAACTACTCGGGTGGAAGGACTGAAAGGAAACTGGTTGCAGCAGAGCGGCACACCAATCAGCAATGAAATAGCCGCTTTCAACCGGCGTATGGACGAGACGGAGGATGAGGCGGCAGTCGTCTATGATGCTATCTCTCGTCACACGGGTGATGTCTATGGCATTATCCTCCTTGTCAACGAAGGACGCAGGTATTTGGATGCCGCCCGATGGATTGAACTTTACGACAAGATGATGCACGACAATGGCGAATACATCAGCAAGACACCCTATCTCTCTGACGATTTGAGACGGACATACGACAAGCTGAAAGCACAACCCGTGACCAGCGTCGGCAGTATGTTCGTGGACTTCACTGTGGACTACGAGGGCAAGACGACTCGCCTCAGCGACTATGTGGGCAAGGGACAGTATGTGCTCGTTGATTTTTGGGCATCCTGGTGCGGTCCGTGTCGTGCCGAGATTCCCAACCTCATCGCCGCTTACAACAAGTATAAAGACCGGGGCCTGCAAGTTCTTGGCATTGCGGCATGGGACAAGCCCGAAGCTACGCTGAAAGCTATCGAGGAAGATAAGATTCCCTATCCGCAAATCATCAATTCGCAGGAGGTCGCCACAGACCTCTATGGCATCAAAGGCATTCCCCACATCATCCTCTTCGCCCCCGATGGCACCATCCTCAAGCGAGACTTGCGCGGCGATGGTATCGAAAAGGCTTTGGCAGAATTCTTCGGAGAATAATACAATCTCGCAGGCCATCGGCATGAACGAACGTTTTCATGCAGCCGAGAGCAGAGACGATGATTAAATCGACTCTGCCGAGGCAAGGAAAAGGTCGAATGAAATTCAACCTGCCCCAAGCTTTAGCTCGACGCCCTCAAAGGCTCAAAAGCAAAGCTTTCGGGCAGGTTTTTGTATATAAGCAAATAATTCTTAATCTTAACTCTTAATTCTTAATTATATTTTGTATCTTTGTCGCGCAAACAAGAAACAAACCGCTATGAGTACTGCAACATTGAGGGGCTTGCTTGAATACCTCTACGGCACACTCTCGCCAAGCAATATGCGCTGGGTGGGGGAGCATCTGATAGAATACGCCAAGAGAGAAGAGTCGGAAGAATCGCTCCGTCCATACACCAAGGAAGAACTGCTGGAAAGGGCAGAAGAAGGGCGCAAACAGATTGCTATGGGCAATTACTGTACGAGTGAAGAACTCTTTAAGGATCTTTTTGATGAATTCGAAATTGATTCCGATAAGGTTAAAGCCTGGGATAAGGAACTTACAGAATCCCAAATACAGTAAATGAAGTCGTATGGAAGTAAGGTGGAACGAACGGGCCAGAAAAGCGTTGAGAAATTCTACTCAGTATATTTTGTTTCATTTTGGAAGGAAGAGCAACGAAGAATTTCTTCGCAAGGTCTATCAAACAGAAAGATTATTGGAATGGAATCCCAACCTCGGGCCGGCAGAGCCTTACCTTGCAGACGCTCCTGTGCTGTATCGAAGCATCGTAGTGAACCGTCTCAACAAAATCATCTATTGGATTAACGACGATGTAATTGAAATCGTTGATTTCTGGGACACACGCCGCGAACCGATGGCACAAGCAGAACAAACACAATAACGTAAATCGTAAAAAGTTAAATAAATGAACGCATTGAACATACTTGAACTGAGCGAACAGGAGATTATCCGCAGAAATAACTTGCAGCAGTTGCGCGACTTGGGCATCGACCCTTATCCCGCTGCTGAGTACCCCACAAACGCTTTCAGCACGGAGATAAAGGAAAGCTTCGTTGACCTGCCCGTCATAGGCAAGGACGAGGAAGGCAAAGACATCCGCGAGACTGCGACACCCGAGAACAGCCGCAACGTCTGCATAGCCGGCCGCATCATGTCGAAGCGCATCATGGGCAAGGCAGCCTTCGCGGAACTGCAGGACAGCAAGGGAAGAATACAAGTCTATCTGACGAGGGACAGCCTACAGACCCCCTCTAACTCCCCCTCTATGGGGAGAACACCAGGCGAGGAAAGCCTCCCCATAGAGGGGGAGGTTGGGAGAGGGTCTCTCTATAATGTTGTTTTCAAGAAACTTCTCGACCTCGGCGACTTCATCGGCATCAAGGGCTATGTGTTCCGCACGCAGACGGGCGAAATTAGCGTCCATGCTCAGGAGCTGACAGTGCTCTCCAAGAGCCTCAAGCCGCTGCCTATCGTCAAGACGGATGCCGATGGCAACGTCTATGACTCCTTCGACGACCCCGAGCTTCGCTACCGCCAGCGTTACGTCGATCTCGTTGTCAACGAGGGCGTGAAGGACACCTTCCTGAAGCGTGCCACCATCCTCAAGACCATGCGCGCCTTCTTCGACCGCCACGGCTACACCGAGGTCGAGACGCCCACCCTCCAGGCCATCGCCGGCGGCGCAACGGCCCGTCCCTTCATCACGCACTTCAATGCCCTGAACATCCCGATGTACATGCGTATCGCCACCGAGCTTTACTTGAAGCGACTCATCGTTGGCGGCTTCGAGGGCGTTTACGAAATCGGCAAGAACTTCCGCAACGAGGGCATGGACAAGAACCACAATCCCGAGTTCACCTGCATGGAGCTCTACGTCAGCTACAAGGACTACAATTGGATGATGTCTTTCACCGAGCAGCTCCTCGAAGAGATTTGCGTGGCCGTCAACGGCAAGCCCGAGACGGAAATCGACGGCAAGGTCATCTCGTTCAAGGCTCCCTTCCGCCGCCTGCCCATCCTCGACGCCATCAAGGAGAAGACGGGCTTCGACTGCGAGGGCAAGAGCGAGGACGAGATTCGCGACTTCTGCAAGCAGAAAGGCATGGAGGTGGACGAGACGATGGGCAAGGGCAAGCTCATCGACGAGCTCTTTGGCGAGTTTTGCGAAGGCACGTTCATCCAGCCGACCTTCATCACGGACTATCCCGTCGAGATGTCGCCCCTGACGAAGATGCACCGTTCGAAGCCCGGCCTGACCGAACGCTTCGAGCTGATGGTGAACGGCAAGGAGCTGGCGAATGCCTATTCCGAGCTGAACGACCCCATCGACCAGGAGGAGCGTTTCATCGAGCAGATGAAGCTTGCTGACAAGGGCGACGACGAGGCAATGGTCATCGACCACGACTTCCTGCGCGCCCTGCAGTACGGCATGCCTCCCACCAGCGGCATCGGCATCGGCATAGACCGTCTGGCTATGCTCATGACGGGCAAGCCCTTCATCCAGGAAGTCCTCTTCTTCCCGCAGATGAAGCCCGAAGTGAAGGCCCCGCGCGACAAGGACGAACTGTTCCTCGAGAAGGGCGTCCCCGCCGACATCATCCCCATCCTGCGCAAAGCCGGCTACAACCTCGTCAGCACCCTGCAAGGCGTCGCACCAGCCAAGATACAGCAGCAGATCATCGAAATCATCAAGAAGTATAAACTCGAGGTCGAGAAGCCCTCACAAGACTTAATTGCGACTTGGACAGCTTAGGAAACATAGCAGTACTGGGTGGCGGCAGCTGGGCAACGGCGATTGCCAAGATGCTCCTCGAGAAGAACGACCACATATGGTGGTACCTTCGTCGAGACGACCGCATCGAGGACTTCAAGCGCCTCGGACACAATCCCGCCTACCTCACCAGCGTCCACTTTGACGTGAACCGCATTACCTTCGAGAGCGACATCAACCGGGTCGTCGAGGCTTGCCAGACGCTCATCTTCGTCACGCCTTCACCTTACCTGAAGGGACACTTGAAGCGCCTCCATGTCCGCCTTCGCGACAAGTTCATCGTGACAGCCATCAAGGGCATCGTGCCCGACGAGAACCTCATCTGCTCCGACTACTTCAACCAGATGTACAACGTGCCGGAGGACAACCTCGCCGTGCTTGGCGGACCGAGTCATGCCGAAGAGGTCGCCCTGAACCGCCTCACTTACTTGACCGTCGGTTGTGCTGACAAGGAGAAGGCTTTGTCTTTTGCCAAGATGCTTGCCAGCGACTACGTGAAGGCCAAGACGAGCAGCGACGTGATAGGCATCGAGTACGCCAGCGTCCTGAAGAACGTCTATGCCATTGCGGCAGGCATCTGTCACGGATTGAAGTACGGCGACAACTTCCAGGCCGTCCTCATCAGCAACGCCATACAGGAGATGGAGCGCTTCCTCAACACCGTGCACCCCATCGACCGCAGCATCACGGAGAGCGTCTATACAGGCGACTTGCTCGTGACGGGTTACTCGAACTTCAGCCGCAACCGCGTCTTCGGCACCATGATTGGTCAGGGCTACAGCGTGAAGAGTGCCCAGCTCGAGATGGAGATGATAGCCGAGGGTTACTTTGCCACGAAGTGCATGAAGGACATCAACAAGCACCTGCACGTCAACATGCCCATCCTCGATGCCGTCTATAACATCCTCTACGAGCGCATCAGCCCCACCATCGAGATAAAGCTCCTGAGCGAAGCGTTCAGGTAAAAGCCTCACCCCCGACCCCTCTCCGAGGAGAGGGGAGAACAGACCCCCTCTAACTCCAAGACCCCCTAACCCCCTTTAGGGGGGATATATTATTAATAAGGTAAAAAGAGCATGAACAAGACAATCTTCACCTTCCTGCTTGCTTTCATATCAATGGCAAGTCAGGCACAGACGAAAGTCAACATTCACGGCATCTGTGAGTCAGATGCGAAAAGCATCTCTATCATGAAGAACATGGATGGTAGCGGCGGGCAAGACAGCGTAGCTGTCACAAACGGGAAATGGGAATACATGAAAGAACTGCCAGCAGATGTCTATACGCTTCTCTTTATCTCCGACGTAAAGGCAAAGCAGGCAAAGCAGGAAGACGTCATAGTTGTTATGGCAGACAGCATTCCTACGGAAATCGACTTGACCACAGGTACAGTCAAAGGCTCGAAGGCTTCCGAGGCAATGAATGCCACCTGGAAGGAATTGTTTGCTTCGATGAAGAACGACAACAAGCAGGCAGCGCTGGCTGCGGTTCAGCAGATGCGCAAAGCTGTATTGGACAACACCGACTCGATGCTGCCCGTTGTGTTCGTCCCGATGATGTACAAAGGACTGACGTACCCTGAGCTGCAAAAGATATTCCGTCCGGGAGCGCCATACGAGAACCATCCCGCCATGAAGGAAGCGAAGGAATACATGTCTCAAATACGAGAAGCATATCAAAAAGAGCGTCAGGAACTCTTGTCAAGCCAGAAGGCGCGTGCCATCGGGAACAAATTCACGGACATCGCCATGAACGACACCACAGGCCGTGAGCGCCGCCTGAGCGAATGGTGCGGCAAAGGCCGCTATGTGCTCATCGACTTTTGGGCATCGTGGTGCGGCCCTTGTCGTGCCGAGATGCCTAACGTGACTGCCTGCTACGAGAAGTATCACGCAAAGGGCCTCGACATCGTTGCCATCTCGTTCGACACGAACAAGGATGCTTGGCTTCGTGCCATCAATACGATGAAGATGCCGTGGGTGCATCTGAGCGACTTGGCAGGTTGGAACAGCCTTGGCGCGAAGACTTACGACATCAAGGGCATCCCTGCCAATATCCTTCTTGACGGCGAGGGCAACATTATCGACAACGACCTTCGCGACTATATGCTTGAAGATAAACTTGCCGAAATCTTCGGGGAGTGAAAGCAGCACTATATAATAATAGAAGATAGAAGAAAATAGAAGAAGATAAAAGAAGATAAAAGACAATACAACCAGGTGCCAGAGCTATTGTCCTCTATCTTCGTGGCGAAGCCACATATCTTCCTCTATCTTCCTCTAACTCCAATGAAAATATAAGGTAAAAAGATGAAGCGGATTATCAAGAAGATTGTGAAGGTCATTCTCTACACGCTGCTCATTCTTGTACTTGCGTTTATTTCAATATTTGCATGGGACAAGGTCGGCCAGAAATGGCGGGAACTCAACTTTAAGCCCAAGCCTGAACTGTCTGTCATCGGCAAGCCGTTCATCGACTTCGAGGCCGAGCTGCCCGACAGTACCGTTCATCGTCTGTCCGAATATGCAGGCAAGGGGCAGTATGTCCTGCTCGACTTCTGGGCATCGTGGTGCGGTCCCTGCATCCGCTCTTTCCCCATGCTGAAGGAATTCCATGAGAAGTATCACGAGCAGGGCCTGCTCATCATCGGCATCTCCGCAGACAGGAACCCCAATGCCTGGCACTATGCGCTCGGTCAGCACGCGTGTCCCTGGCCCATGATGCGCGAGACGACCGCCTCGCAAGAAGGTCACACCTCAGCATCTGACTTGTATGCCATAGAATACTTCCCGACGTTTGTCCTGCTCGACCCCGATGGTCAAGTCATCTTCTCCCCTTACGAAGAGCATGGATTTGTTGATAACGAGCGGCAGCAACTGAAGGCGAAGCTGGCTGAAATCTTCGAAGAGTGAATAATCTTGTCGGCCATAGGCATGAACGAACTTGCACGAACCGAAGGTCGACAGAAGTCAAGCACCGCACATCGCCGTCAAAGTACACATGTGAGCGTATCTCTTTGAAAAACCAGGTGCAAGCCGGCAGGCGAAGCGGCATTCCGTGCGAATGTAGATGTTCAGAGACTTCAGCTTCGGAACAATAGCTTACGCGTCAGCCGGGGGCGCTTGTCCCTCGTGACAGGCACTTGGATGATGGAGAGCCACTTCTCCGGGTCGTTCTGATTCCAGAGGTATTCCACAAGCTTAATGCGACGGGGTCCGGAGGCTTCGAATCCGTGCTCCTTCATATAGTCCTGCAGCTCTTTGTACTGCTGGGGCAGGTGTTCGAAGATTCCCCGACACTTCATGCAGACAGCTGTCTGCACTTCGGGCAGCACGCGGAACTTGAGGATAGGCGTGTCGGGCATCAAGTCCTCCACCTCTTCGAAGATTTCGATGTCGATGTTCTCCTTCTTCACTTCCTTATCGTGCTCTACGACGAACCAGTTAAGTGGCATGCTTCTTCTGCATCTGAGGCGTTGCACCTCCGGCCCCATGACGCTGGCACATACAGCAAGGAATTCCTCCCTCCGCCTGAGCATGTGGCGATGGGAGGCAACGACCATTTCGGGCAAGTGCTGGATGCTTATCTTGTCCATTGCCTCAATCTTCGACCTCATGTCGGCCATGCGCTTCAACAACACAAGACGCTCGTGCAACGCGTCGAGCAGGTTTTCCGTCTGGGTTATCTTGCCCTCAAGCTGCTTCATGCTCGGCTGGTTTGTTCCCTCGTCCTGCAGTTCGCGCACCTCCTCAATCGAGAAGCCCATCTCCTTGAGGTGCAGCAGGGCATTCAGCTGCTGCATCTGCGAGATGGTATAGAATCTGTAGTGCGTCCACTCGTCCGTCTCGCTCGGCACAAGCAGCTTCATGCGTTCATAGTATCTCAGCGTCTTTACGGTAACTCCGCAAAAGCGGGAAAACTCTCCAACAGTCAATCTCTCGTTCATGATATCACCTCTTTTTTACATTATCTCTCTGCAAAGTTACGGAATATTGTTCAGAATACAACGTTTTTCCGCCCTTAACTTGTGTGGAGAGAAAAATATTGCTACATTTGCAGCACAAACGGATAACTCTTAACTCATAACTCTTAACTCTTAACTCATAACTCTTAACTGAAATAATCACAGACATGAAAAGACAGATTCTCAGCCTTGCGATGCTGATGGGTGTGCTGACCCTCTCGGCACAAAGCATCTACGACTACAAAGTGAAGAACCAGGGCGGCAGCGACGTCTCGCTTTCCGACTACCGCGGGAAAGTCCTGCTCATCGTCAACACCGCCACCCGATGCGGCTTCACGCCCCAGTACACCGAGCTGGAGGCACTCTACGAGAAGTACGGCCCGCAAGGGCTCGAGATACTCGACTTCCCCTGCAACCAGTTCGGAGCACAAGCCCCCGGCACCATACAGGAGATACATCAGTTCTGCACAGCCAACTACAGCATCCGCTTCCCGCAGTTCGACAAGATAGACGTCAACGGCCCCGAGGCCCATCCCCTCTACACCTATCTGAAGTCGAAGAAAGGCTTCAGCGGTTTCGACACCGGCGACAAGACGGGCAAGTTCATGGACGAGATGCTGCGCAAGCAGGATGCCGACTACGACAAGCGCTCCGACATCAAGTGGAACTTCACCAAGTTTCTCGTCTCGACCGACGGCCGCGTGGTCAGGCGCTACGAGCCGACCGACAAGCTTGCCGACGTGGAGGCAGACATCAGGATGGAGCTGAACCCCGTGCTGAGCACCATCATGGCGCGTCGCTCCATACGCAAGTACTTCGACCGTCCCGTCGAGCACGACAAGCTGGAGCTCGTGGTCCGTGCCGGCATCAACGCCCCCAGCGGCATGAACCGCCAGCCCTGGATAGTCCGCGTGGTGGAGGACGGCAAGCTCATCGCCGACGTGACGGAGGTCTACAAGCAAGAGAATGCCGACCAAGTGGCGCGCGACCCCAACTTCAAGGACCGCCTGCGCCTGAGCGAAGCGAAGAACATGTTCCGGGGTGCGCCCAACATCATCTGCATCTGCACCCCCAGCAGCGGCGGCGAGCTGGATGCCGGGCTCCTGGCCGAGAACATGATGCTTGCGGCACAGTCCCTTGGCCTCGGCACCTGTCCCCTCGGCGGTCCCGTACGTTTCCTGCAGACCAGCCCCAAGGCCAAGTTCTTCCTCGACCGCCTCGACATCCCCGCAGACTATCGCCTGACCCTCATCCTTGCCATCGGCTATCCCGACGAGCAACCCGATGCCCGTCCCCGCGACCCATCCAAAGTGCAGTACGTGAAGTAGCGCATCCCGCCGCAGCCACAAAATCTGTATTCATCAGCCACAAATTCATTATTCTGCGGACACAATTTCTTCGCCCCACAGATAAAAACTTTTTCAGAGGCACTAAAATATATTTCAAAGGCTTGGAAATATATTTTAGTGCCTCTGAAATATATTTCCAAGCCTTTGAAATAGTTTTGTAGCGTGGGGAGAGGGATTTGTGTTCCCTGCAACATGGGATTTTGTTCCTTGCGGCATGGGATTTTGTCCCCTGCGGCATGGGATTTTGTTCCCCGCGGCATGGGATTTTGTTCCCTGCTGGGCGGATGATTACTGCTGCGCGTATGGCGTTACTTTGTCAGCTGCTTCTTTCCGCG
The DNA here is from genome assembly GCA_902799985.1 of uncultured Bacteroidales bacterium. Lineage (GTDB taxonomy): Bacteria > Bacteroidota > Bacteroidia > Bacteroidales > Bacteroidaceae > Physcousia. The sequence continues at coordinate 11,638 of CADCCR010000025.1, forward strand.
GTGGATGAAGAGTCCCTTTTGATGGGGTGCGTGAGGAAGCATGATGCCGTCGAGCCTGTAGTAGGGCGACTCTTCTTCCTCGTTCTCGGGCTTAATGATGCGGTCGGCGATGGCTGTGCCGAAGATGTAGGAACCTGAGCCGAGTTCCATTACGGCATGGCCGTCTTCGTAGCGCAGCAGCGTCACGCCATCGGCATGTTCAATCCGTTCTCCGCTCTCGCAGACTTCGTATCCGTCGGGGCAAGGCATGTAGAGCGTTGCCGTGGTGTTGGCTGGTACGTTCACTTCGTAGGCGATGCGTCCCTGCTCCTCCCATTGCCAGCGGGCACGGATGGGGCCGTAGTCGCTATGGAACGTTGCGTCGGTCCAGGTGATGCGTTGCTGCCGATAGAGTAGGGAGGTGCGGTCGTCGGGATGAGGCTTGAGGATGAAGTGGTGGAAGCCAGGCTTGTCAGGGTCGGGAGCGATGCCAGCCATGTAGCGATACATCCAGTCGGCCACGGCTCCGTAGGCGTAGTGGTTGAAGGAGTTCATGTTGGTGGGTCCCATGCCATTGGCTTTCGTGTAGGAGTTCCAGCGTTCCCACATGGTTGTAGCGCCCTGGTCGATGCTGTAGAGCCAAGAGGGGTCGCGTCGTTGCAGCAGTAGGGTGTAGGCTTCCGTGTCGAGGCCGAAGTCGGAGAGCGTCTGGTTCAGAATGGCTGTGCCGAGGAAGCCGGTGTTGAGGGTGTAGCTGTTGCTGCGAATGGCTTGCCAGAGTTTGCTGACGGTTGCCTGAACGGAAGTCTCGTCGGGCAGCAGGTTATAGTGGAGAGCCATGAGGTAGGCGCATTGCGTCTCGTGTACGGGTGTCTTCTGGGCATTGAGGTAGCGGCCTTGCCATTCGGTGCGGATGTTGGAGAAGAGGCGCTGGTAGGTGGCGGCGTCGCGTGCGTACTGGTCGCTCTCGTTCTGGGAAAGGGCTTGTGCGATGTCGCGCATCAGCTGGGCAGCATAGGCGTAGTAGCAGACGCTGACGTAGCGTTTGTCGGTAGGCTGGTAGGCCAGCCAGTCGCAATACTTCGTGTCGGCGCCGTTGTAGAGGTAGCCGTCGGCAGCTCGCGTAGCGCACCAGTCCATGTGCTTCTTCATGGAGGTGTAGTGTTGGCGCAGCACATCCTTGTCGCCCGTCATGAGGTAGATGTTGTAGGGCACGATGAGTCCGGCTTCGGCCCATCCCGCCTGTCCGTATCCGCGGTCGCCCCAGATGTAGGGAGCCACGAGGGGATAGGCGCCGTCGTCGCGTTGCGAGTCGCGCATGTCCTGCACCCATTTCTTGTAGAAGTTGCGCGAGCGGGCGTTGTAGAGGCCAGCCATGGAGAAGACCTGTGTGTCGGCTCCCCAGCCGAGGCGTTCGTCGCGTTGCGGGCAGTCGGTGGGCACGCTGATGAAGTTGCTGCGCTCGCCCCACATGATGTTGCTGTAGAGCTGGTTGATGTCGGGGTGGCTGCAGGTGAAGCTGGAGCTTTCGTCCATGCTGGTGGTCAGCGTCTCGCCCACCACATCGGAGAGTTCCACGTCGTCGGACGTGGTGACTTCCACGTATCGGAACCCGAAATAGGTTGTTGTGGGATGGTAGCTCTCGCCTTCTTCCTTTCCGGCAAGCGTGTAGTAGAGCGTTGCTTCGGCCGAGCGCAGGTTGGTGAGATAGACGGAACCTGCTGGTCCGTCCTCGCCGCGGCTGGCATCGCCCGTCTCGTTCCTCATCTCGGCAAAGCGGAAGCGCAGGTGTGTGCCGCGTTTGCCTTTCGCCTTGAAGCTGACCCATCCCGAGCCGTTCTGTCCCATGTCGTAGATGGCGACTTGTCCGGCTCGCAGCCGAATGGTTTGCTGCGAGGTGTAGCTCTCCGTCTCGTCGAGGCGACCGAAGTCCGTACCTGTGTCCACTACATTATATATATATATAGACTGGGGCTGACGTGCCAGTTCGGGAACGGTAACCACCGGTCCGCCCCGGAAGGCTTGCAAGGTGCCGTGGAAGTCGGTGCTCGTGGCTGTCTGATACCAGTTGGAGTCGTCGAACGAAGGCGTGCTCCATTCGCTGCTGAGGCGAGCATCGTACTCTTCGCCGTGATAGATGTCGCCTCGGCGCAGAGGACCGTTCCATTGGCTGAGCCACGACAAGTCGGTGGGGATGGTCTGCTCTGTGCCGTCGGCATAGGTGATGACGAGCAAACAGCAGAAAGCGCAGTCCTTGTTGCCGAAGACGCCATGGGCGATGGCTCCGTTCCACCAGCCGCTCGACAGTTCGGCTCCGATGGCATTCCTGCCGGAGGCGAGCAGTTGCGTCACGTCGTGCGTGGTGTAGAAGAGCGTCTTGTTGTAGTCGGTGGAGCCAGGCTTTAGCTCGTCCTGCACGGTATTGCCGTCGTCGTCGGTGATGCCCACGCGTTGCCCGTTGATATAGACGTTGTAGATGCCCAAGGCTGTGGCATAGAGTCGGGCACGAAGGACTTCCTTCGCTTCCGTCTCGAAGGTCTTTCGCAGGATGGGGTTGCCCGGGATGATGCTGCCGTCGGCTTGCATGGTTCGCTTGCGGAAACCCTTGTTAGCCTTCATGTAGAGCTGTCGGCTGCCGTCGTGGCTGAGCACTTCCGCCCCGAAGAACGGATTGCTCTCGCCCTCGAAGTCCTCGCTCAATCGGATGCTGGCATTGCCTTGCCTGTCGTAGTCGGTGACGACAAGATTGTCGAAGAAAGCCCGTTCGTCGCTCCCGGAAGCCGCCGAGACGCGGAAGCCCACGTCGCCATAGTCCAGGATGCTCGCAGCATCCTCGTAGGTGTCGGCCAGAGTGCCGTCGAGATACGTGCGTATGTATGGTGCATCGCATTCTATGTGCATGTGAATCTTGTGGTTCAGCACCTGTTCCATCGAGAGGGACAAGGGCGTGTCGGAATAGGAGAGCACGTCATTGTTGTAGGCATGTCGGCGCAGGACGGGCTTCGTGACGCCGTTTGTGCAGAGCTGCCACATCATGTAGGTCGTCTGTGTGGTGGCACCGAAGCAGATGGCTGCGTTGTGATTGACGAGCGTCACGTCCACATCCACATCGAAGCGCACCTGCTTGGCCTGTTTCTTCTGCCAGAAGTACTTGCTCGGCCCCGAGGCATAGAACCTGCCGCCGATGAGTTCGCCGCCGTCGAACATGCAGGTCGGGCCGTCGAAGTTCTCCTGGAGCAGCACCTGGCTGCCGCTCTTCACCAGCAGGTCGTCGAAGAAGGCGCGCTCGGGATTGTTCCCTCCGAACTGTCGGAAGCCCAAGTCGCCAAAGGGGAAGTCGCCTGTGCGCGAGTCGATGAGCGTGCCGTTCAGGTAGGTCATGGCCTTCTTAGCGTCGGTCACCACGATGCGCAGCTTGTGCGTCTTGCCCTGGGCAAAGCTGGTGCCCGAAAGCGTCTTTTCCGTCAGACAGGCAGCCGAGCCGTTCGTCCATTTGTGCGGACGGAAGCGAGCTGTGCCGGTTGCGTTCGAGAACTGCCACATGTAGAAGTTACTTGGGTCGCTTGTGCCAAAGATGAAGCCCGCAGCCTGATTCTGTACCTCGAACGAGAGCGTTATCTCGTAGTTTGTCACCGGCTCGCCCTCTGGCACATACCCGATGGGAGTCCTCGTAGCCTTAATCCATAGCGCCTCCTCCCCGAGGAGAGCCGTTGGAAGTGTGGTTTCGAAGTAGGCTTTCTCCTGGCTTGTTGCCGTCTCGCCATGATTGTCGGTCACCGTCACGCACCAATAGTAGCGTGTGCGAGGCTGGGCGACGAAGCCTTCCGGCAGTACATCTACGCTCTTCTCGCTCTGGATGAATCCCGATTCCCATACCACATTGTCCATTGCAGCATCGGTGGCAATCAGTATGTTATAGGCTTGCTGGAAGGTGCTTCTGTTCTGCGAGACGAGTTCCCACGAAAGGTGCGGACAGTCGGCATCGATGCCAATGGGGTTGGTATAGTCTTCCGTGCGCAGGTTCTTGATGTCGAGCCCCCAGCTGAAGACAGAAAACATGAGCGTCAGAAACAGAGCGATTTGTCTCATAAGGGTGTGTTGTTGTGGTGTGACGAAGTTCATAATGCGATACATATATACGATAATTTAGGTTTCTTGCCCAAAAAAACAGGGAGAATTGCTATAAGAATGTTAGAAAAACATTATCCTTGTCAAGCGAAAGAACCTCTCGTCCCTCTCCCGACCTTCAATAATCATTTTAATCTTATCTTCAATATTCAATCTTCAATATTCAATTTTATTGCTGTCCGGTAAACTTATTTCATCATCTCCTACACCATCCTAACCATCGACATTCAGAGCAAAAGGTGATTGGCAGGGGCTTGGAACCGCTTGCGCCTGAGGCTTTAGCCGAAGAACCGCCTGCGCCTGAGGCTTTAGCCGAAGAACCGCTTGCGCCTGAGGCTTTAGCTGAAGAACCGCCTGCGCCTGAGGCTTTAGCCGAAGAACCGCCTGCGCCTGAGGCTTTAGCCGAAGAACCGAAGGTCGACGAAGTTAACGCCCCAAAGAGGCAGAAAACAATCAGCCCAGGGACGTCCGGCTTTTGACTTTAACGTCAACCTTCGGCAAGGCCTTATTCCGGACAGCTATGATTAACAAAAAGAAGGCTGAATCCTAAGCGGGGTATTCAGCCTTTTCTGTTGTACCTCGCGGACAGTGGCTGTGGGGGCGTTGTCTGAAACAAGCTCATGGGAGCGGTTCTTCGGCTAAAACCTCAGGCGCAGGCGGTTGCTGTAAGGCTGTTTTCTCAGCGAAGCGTCTTGTTCATGAGGACACGCATCCAGTAGCCGCCGATGACGGAGCGTGCCTTGAAGCCTGTCATGCGACCAGTCTTCGTGTCGTGCCAGTCGGAGATGGGCACGCGGCTCTCGGTCTCGTTGATGTATTTGTAGAGGGGGGCGACGAAGGCTTGGAAGTCTTTGTCTGTCTCGGCCATGGCTGCGGTCCACATAATCCAGTCGCTCTTTGTGTAGTCCTTGCGGCAGTCGAGCGGCAGTCCGTAGGTGTTCTGCTTCTTGAGGTAGTACTTCAGTTCGGTCTGCATGGCATTGTTGGGGATGATGTTGGTCTTCCAAAGTTTGTCCCACACCATGTTGTACTTCTGGCTCCAGGTGTCGGCACCGGCGCCGTAGGCGAGTTCGTAGTGGTCCTTCACCTTCGTTTCCTTCTCCCAGGCGGCTGCCATCTCCTTTGCCTTGGCGTTGTACTTCTCGTAGATGTCGCCGAGGCCCTTCATCTTGGCTATCTCGGCATAGCCGGCTACGCCCATAATGGCTTTGATGGCGAGGTTGCAGTTGCCAGCCCAGTGGCCTGCGAAGTCGTCGGTGCAGAGCTGGTTGGCGGGATGGAGTCCGTTCTCCACGAGATAGTCGGCCCAAGTGGTGATGATTTGCCAATACTTATCCACGTAGAGTGTGTTCCCCTCCTGTTTGCAAATCTGTGCGGCGAGGGTAATCATGTTGCCGGCTTCTTCCAGTGGCATGTCGCCGCCGTAGACTTGTGCGTTGGCCTTGGGGTACTGGCCGAGGTCGTGTGCTGCAAAGGGTTTTGTCCAGCGACCTGTGTAGCTGTACTCGAAGATGGACGTCATCATGCCCTTCTGCAGTTCGGGGTTGTAGCAGAGGTAGAGGGGCGCTTCGGGGTAGGTGAGGTCGACGGTGTTGACGCAGCCGTTGGAGTTGTTTTCCTTCGAGAAGAAGAGGACGTTGCCGTCATCGTCGCGGAAGAGTTTGTGGGCAGCATTGACGTGGCGGTAGGAGCCGCTGAGTATCTCGGCATACTCGACGCCGCCTGCGCTGAGGGCATCGTCGTAGATGGTCCTGTCCATCTGGCGGCAACGCTGCATGATGTTGGTGTAGCTCGTCTTCATGCGGTCGAACATGTCGAAGATGCTGACGCTACCCTCGTGAGCCCAGTAGCCTTTGTAGCGCTTGTAGAAGTATTCGATGTCCCAAATCTCGTCGTAGCCAATCATGGCGAAGCTGCTGGCCTGGTCGGTGGTACCGAAGTCGTGGACGTAGGCCAGTGTGGGCAGGGAGACTTGCTTCTGGCAGATGACCTCGCGCTCGCCTCGCGGCAGACGTCCATCGGCCAGGAACTGCGTCTTGATGGCATCATCGGAAGCCAGGCAGAGACGGCCGTTGGTGCCGGAGAGATAGACGTATCCCCAATCGATGCAGATGCCGTCGCCGGTCTTGGCAAGGATGGGCTGCTGGATGGTGCCGGCCTTGAGGTACATCGTGCCGTTCTGGCGAACGACATTCGAGATGGTGGGCTGCTGTATCTTGTTGACGGCCATCTGGGGTGTGGTGGAGAGGTAGAACTGCACTCCGTGCTTCTGTCCGTCGGTGGAGCGCACTTGATAGGAGATGTAGTTGATGGGAGCGGACAGCAGGTCGTAGTCGTCGATGATGTGTGGTGCGGTGAAGACTACGTCCAGCTCCACGGGTCCGCAGGCGAAGGTGTAGTAGGTGTTGCAGGCCAGCACGTCGACGCTCTTCTGTTCTGCTGTGACAATGCTTTCGTTGCCCTTCGCTATGTTGCGGAAGATGCCGAAGTCGACCAATGCTCCGCCTGTCTTGTTGTAGCAATGCACGGCAAAGACGTTGCGGCCAGCCTTGAGCAGACCAGCCTTCTTGCCGTCCAGACGAACCACGACACCGTCCACGTAGTCCATGATGCCAGTGGCAGCCTTCTCGCCATTGATGTAGACGTCGCAGGCATCGTCGTGCGAGAAGATGAGGTAGAGGTCGCCCTGCAGCTGTTCGTTGGTGAGGTCGACTGTGCGACGTACCCAAATGTGGTCGTCTTCCTTCGTCCATGGGGTACGGATGTTGTCGTAGTTGTCTGAGCCGAAGGCACCTTTGCCGCTCTTCCAGTTGGAGTCGTTGAAGTCGGGCTTCATCCAGTCCTTAGCGGGCTCTGAGCCTGTGTAGCGAGCTTCCCATTCGGCTTCGTTAGCCATTGGAATGACGCTCTCCATGAGAGTTCTTTGTGCAGAACCCATCCAACGATAGGTCTTGCCGTCTACGCGGAGCAGACCTTCAAGTGGCTTCTCGTCGTTTGTCCAGTGGCGTGTGCTGCCGTCGGTGAGCTTGTCATAGGGGCTCCAAATGGAGAAGTAGGGGTCGCTGACCACCAGAGGAACACTTGGCAGACGCAGGTCGGTCTGCTTGTAGGGTTTGAAGAACTCGGCTGTCTGTGCCA
>CADCCR010000026.1 GCA_902799985.1 uncultured Bacteroidales bacterium
AAAAGCAAAAACCTACAGACCCACCCCAACCCTCCCTTAAAGGGAGGGAGAAAGTCTCCCCTTTAAGGTGAGATTTAGAGGGGTCTTTCCCTTTAAGGGAGGGTTGGGGTGGGTCTTTCTCCGACATCTTTGCCGAGAACACCAACATCAGCAGCATGGTGCTGCAGGATGGGAAGGTGAGTCAGGCCCAGCAAGTATGCCTGTATGGTGCCGGCATTCGTAGTGTCCGTGGCACCGAGACAAGTTACGCCTACACAATGGACTTGAGCGAAGAGGGGTTGACGAAGGCGGCAAGAAGCCTCACCCCATCCCCTCTCCGAGGAGAGGCGCTTCCCCTGCGAGACTTCTTTCATCCTTTTCTCCCCTCTCCTCGGAGAGGGGTCGGGGGTGAGGCTGTTCGCCTGTTCTTGCTTGATGTCGAGGCAAACGCCTATGCGCTCGATTCCTCCGTCATCAAAGTCAAGGCCTACATCTCCCAACGGATGCAGGAGGTGCAGTACGCAGCCACCGACGGCACAGCATTCCACGATTTCCGGCCCCGCTCGTCGCTCTCCGTGAGTATCGTCATGGAACGCGGCGGCAAGACACAGATGGGCTATGCCACCCGCATGATGCAGATGGGCAAGGAGTTCTTCACCGATGCCCTCATCGACGAAGTTGTCCGCGAAGCCATTCTGCGAACAGACTTCCTTTTCTCTGCCTCGCAGATTGAAGGCGGCGAAATGCCCGTTGTCATGGCGGCAGGCAGTAGCGGCATCTTGCTGCACGAAGCCATCGGTCACGCCTTCGAGGCCGACTTCATCCGCACGGGCGACAGCATCTTCACGGGAAAGCTCGGGCAACAGATATGCCACCCGAGCATCAGCATTGTCGATGACGGAACGCTCCACGACGATGCCGGAATGCTTCGCTACGACGACGAAGGCGTGCCGGGACAAAGGACGGTTCTGGTCCACGAAGGCAAGCTCAATAGCTATCTCTACGACCGCATCAGCGCCAAGCACTTCGGCGTGGAGCCCACAGGCAACGGTCGCCGCGAGAGTTTCCGCTGCACGCCCATTCCGCGAATGCGGTCAACTTACATGTTGCCGGGTGAAGCGAAGGAGGAGGATATCATCCGAAGCGTGAAGCGAGGCATCTACGCACAGTCCTTCACCAACGGTCAGGTGCAGATAGGTGCAGGTGACTTCACCTTCTTTATGAAGACAGGCTACCTCATCGAGGACGGACGACTGACCCAACCTCTGCGCGACCTCAACATCATCGGCAACGGCCCCGAGGCGCTTCGCCACATCAGCATGGTGGGCGACAACCTCCGCATCGATCACAGCGCCAGCATGTGCGGCAAGGAAGGACAGAAGGTGGCAGTCAGCCAAGGCTTGCCTACGGTGCTGATAGACAAGCTGATTGTAGGATAGGAAAATGAACAAAGAACTGATATATCTTGCCGAGCAGGACATCCTGAACCTTCCTGCCAAGCTCGACTACAAGCTTGTCCTGCTGGAGAACCACGAGGACAACATCGTCTTGCGCGACGGCAAGGTGGAGAAGATGCTGCGAGCCACTTCGCTTTCGCTTGCCATCAATCTCTACCTCGACGGTCGCGACGGCTTCTTCTACACGAATGACTTGCGGCCGGACAGCGTCAGCGCATTCATCAAGACAGCTTTCGAGACGACCCGTCTGCTGGAGCCCGACGAGACACGGACGCTTGCCGACCCCAGCCGTTACTACAAAGGCGGCGGTCCGGACCTGCAGAACTTCGACGCTTCGCTCTCCGAGATTGCCCCTCAGGAAAAGATAACCTTGCTGAGGGAAACGGCAGCAGAAGTGGAGGGTACCGACAAGCGCATCATCAGTATGCAGACGCGCTATGCCGACCGGAAGCACGAGGCACATTATTTAATAAGTAACGGCTTCGATGCCTGCGAGCAGAGCAGCTATTGCACCCTGACGAGCATCGTCACCGTGGAAGGCGAGGGCGGACAGCATCCCATGGACGGCTGGGGCGAGTCGCGCATCTTCTTCCGTCAGATGCCTCGAAGCGGCATCGGTCGGACTGCTCTGGAACGGACGCTTCGCAAGATAGGACAGCGGCCCGCACCCAGCGGACGCTACCGCATGATACTGGAGTCGCCTTGTGCTGGCAACTTCCTCCAGCCCATCCTCAACGCCATGAACGGACAGGCCCTGCAGCAACGGACGTCGTTCCTCGCAGGCAAACTCGGCGAACAGGTCGTCTCGCCGCTCGTCAACATCATCGACGACCCGCTTCAGCCCGGCACGCGCGGTGCCTCGCTCTTCGACTACGACGGCGTGGCAACACAGCGCAGGGAACTCTTCACCGAAGGTCGCCTGATGACTTATTTCATCGACACGCCGATGTCGAAAAAGCTCGGCATGGCTCCCACGACACAGGGAATCCACAGACTCATCATGGAAGGCAGCCCCTCTCCCAACCTCTCCCCTGTAGAAAGAGGAGCAAATACAACGGGAAGGCTATATACTCCTCTCCCGGCAGGGGAGAGGTTGGGAGAGGGGCTTTCTGTCCTTGTCACCGACTTCAACGGGGGCAACTGCGACCCCGTGACGGGCAACTTCTCCTACGGCATCGAAGGGTTCCTCATGGAGAATGGCATCATCGTGCAGCCCGTCAGCGGCATGAACATCACAGGGAACATGCTCGATGTATGGCAACGTCTGAGCCACGTCGGTAACGATGCCGACCCTTGGGAAACAGAACTCATTCCCACCCTCGTCTTTGAGGATGTCGCCTTCGGCGGTTGCTGACATAAACCCGTCTTATACTTTTTTTTCTGGCTTCCTCCGATTTTAATTTTATTCTTTTTGTACTTTGAATTAATCTTTGTAACTTTGCGGCATAGAAACCTCAACACAAAGACTCACAACCCTTCAAACACCATGACAAGACAGAACTACATCGCGTTTCTACTTCTTTTACTACTGCCGCACATGGCTGCTGCAGACATACCTGAGAACTACTATACAGGCGTCGACGGCAAGAAGAAGGCAGCCCTCAAAGCTGCCATGCACGATGTGATTGCTCCCCACACGAAGATAAACTACGGGAACCTGTGGATTTCCTACGAGAAAGTGGACTACCTGAGCAAGACGAATGCACAGGGACAACACCAGGTAATGGACTACTACAGCAACGAGGTGCATTACTTCACCGGAACCGGTTCGGCCGTTAGCGGCATGAACAAAGAGCATGTGGCTCCCCAGAGCTGGTGGGGCGGTGGAACAAGCATTGCGGTTGGCAGCGACCTCTTCCAAGTGATTCCGTCGGAGTCGAATGCCAACAGCAAAAAGGGCAACTATCCCCTGGGCGAAGTAACAGGAGCTGTGTCGTATCCAACTTCAAAGACTGGACCTAACTCACGCATGAAGACCGGCCGCAACAGCAGTGGCGAGATGGTGTTTGAGCCTTGCGACGAGTACAAAGGAGACTTCGCACGCATCTTCTTTTATGTGGCAACATGTTATCCCGATGTCAATTGGGATAACCGCAGCGATGTGAACGTCTCGTTCCAACGCGAAGACTATCCGACCCTGAAGGCCGACATCCTGCCTATGTTGCTACGATGGGCGAAGAACGACCCTGTCTGCGATTGGGAAATCACGCGCAACGAACGCGTCTACAAGGAGCAAGGCAACCGCAATCCCTTCATCGACTTCCCCAACCTGGCCGAGTACATCTGGGGCGACAGTGTGAACTATGCCTTCTCGACCACAGGGACATCCACCGGTGGTGATGGTGGCGATGGTGGCGATGGCGACATCACACCCGAAATAGCCACCTTGGTAGACTGCTCGCTGAAGTCGGGCTTCGACCCCTTCTTCCTTCGCACGTCGGAGGGTAGCAACGGCTCGGCATGGACAAGCGATGCCACATACGGAGCCAAAGCCAATGCCTATAATCTCCCCAGGAAGGAGGCTGACGAATACTTGATGGTGAACCTCGACCTGAGGAAGATGGAAAATGCTGTGCTCACCTTCCAGCATGCAACGGGCTACAACAAGAATGTAGCCGTCAAGGACACTTACTTCCAGGTGCTTGTGAGCAACGACTACGAGGGAGTTCCTGAAGATGCCATTTGGCAAAGGCTCGATGCCACATTCCCTTCGCCCCCATCGAGCAGCTTCACAGATTACGTCTCCTCCGGGGAAATCAGTCTGGCAAACCTTTGCGGCCAAACCATCACGCTCGCCTTCCGCTACACCAGCAACAGCTCGGCCTGCTATTGCTGGGAGATAAAGGACGTCAAGGTGACGGCACTCAGCATCCCCGATGCCCTGCCGTTCATTGCAGAGGAGAGAGAAACATGGAAGGAAACGGCCGATGGCAAATGGTCAACCGCTAAATGCTACGACCTCATGGGCCGCCTGGTTCCACGCAACACGAAAGGTATAGTCATAAGAAACGGGAAGAAGATAGTGGCTAGTCCATAGTTTATAATTCATAGTTATGAGGTCTAAAGTACTTTTTCTGCTTTTGGTTTGTGTCCAATGGTCAATGGTCGATGGCCGTTGGTCGATGGCTTATGCCCAGGAACAGTACTACCGCAAGGCGGAAGGATTGCGCGGCACCCAGCTCAAAGCAGTGTTGCACGACATCATCCAGCCCGAACATGTGCTTGACTATGGCGGCGGCGCAGGCAAGACTTGGAGCGGCTTCTGGCTGACCGACCAAATGGACGACATGCAGGTGCGCGACCGCTACAGCAACATTGTGCGCCACTTCAACCCCGACATGAGTGCCGTGAGCAACATGAACATCGAGCACATTTGGGCCAATAGCTGGTGGGGACACGTGAAGAACAATGCCTATTGCGACCTCTTCAACCTCTACCCTGCCGATGCCACAGCCAACGGCCGCAAGAGCAACAACCCGATAGGCATCGTGGACGGCACGGTGGCCTACTCAAACGGCATGACCAAGGTGGGCAAAAGCAGCAGCTACCGAGCCGACAGCCTCATCACCGCCTGGGAGCCAGCCGACCAATGGAAAGGCGACTTCGCGCGTACATATTTCTATATGGCTACCTGCTACAGTCACATGACATCGCTTTGGACAACCACCGAAGGCCTGCTGACCGTCGACCCCGACAGTCCCCTGCTCATGCGTCCGTGGGTCTACAACCTCATGCTCGAATGGGCAGAAGCCGACCCCCTCGACGAGATAGAGCAGGAGCGATGCGATGCCATCTACAACATTCAGGGCAACCGCAATCCCTTCGTCGACTTCCCCGAGCTGTGCCAATACATCTGGGGCGACAGGACAGACGAACAGTTCTACTGCACCGATGAGCATGGCGCAGAGATATTCGTGCCAGCCGCAAGCGAAGAGATAGACTTCGGCCTGCATCCGCTTTCACGACCCTTCAACGCAAAAGTGCAGGTACGTGGCAGAGGCCTGGACGAAGGCGCGACACTTTCCGTAGCTGACGAGAGCTTCGACCTGGACAAGGCGACACTTACCGCCGACGAGATTACGGAAGGCACCGACATCATCGTGGCCGTAAGGCCTTCGGACGAAGGCACATACACCACCCTACTCACGCTCGAGGGTAGCGGCTACGTGCAGCAGACACCCCTGACCGTCACCTTCGTCGACGGCATACCCGCCTATGCAGCCACCGACATCGTCTGTGCCGTCAGCAGCCGACGCTTCAATGCCAACTGGATGAACTACCAGCCCGGAGCAACTTACACCCTCAACGTCTACACCAAAGACGCGAAAGGACAGCCAAAGACCTTCGGCACATACACCACCACCGACACAACCTATCAGGTCAGGAACGTCCTCGCCAGCACAACCTACTACTACAAGGTCAGCATCATCGAAGACGGCAAAGAGACAGTCGGCAGCAACGAAGTGGCAGTCGAGATGCCCGATATGGCTCCCGTCTTCTCTGTCAGCACCGTCGACATAGCCCTCACCACAACACCCGACAAGCCCAGCGCACCCGTCCAAGTGGCAGTCACGGCAATGGCTGTACCCAAATACGTGACCGAGGTCAGCACCAGCGCACCGTTCCAGCTCAGTGCCGACGGAGACATATGGTCGCAGCAGCTCACCCTCACGGGCCAGAGTCCCGTCTTCTACGTCCGCTTTGGCGGCGCGCCCGAAGAAGGTGACTACGAAAGCGAGGTCATCGTCAGCACCGAAGGACTGGACGACAAAGTCATCTCCGTCAGCTGCAGCGTAGATGCCAGCAAGTCCTTCTTCGAAGACTTCGAGACAGGAAGCAAGGGTGCATACGCTGCAGCCGAAGTGGTCTGCACCGCAGCCACCTGGGAGATGAGCAACGCCCTCATAGCCGGCGACGACAACGCCCTGGACAAGAAGTGCGTCCGCATGAAAGGCTACGTCAAGTCGGGCAGCACCATCACCACACCCGCCTACATCACGATGCAGACAGACAAGCCGAACGGCTGCGACAGCCTCTGGTTCCATGCAGGCAGCTACGGCAGCGACACGGGCGTGAAGATGACCGTCAGCTACAGCATCGATGGCGGAAAGACCTGGACGAAGGTTGTCTCGGCACTCTCTGTCGGCACCATGCGACGCTACGGCTACAAGATAAACAAGGACGGCAACATCCGCATCAAGTTCGAGAGCAAGAACACTGGCAACAAACGCGTCAACATCGACAACGTGCAGATGAGCGACTGGGAAGACCCGGACGGAATCGAAACAATTCATAATTCTGAATTCATAATTCATAATGGTTCTTACGACCTTAGTGGTCGCAAGGTTATGAATCGCAAATCGGCAGGTCCTGTCATCGTTGAACAAGGTAAAAAGACACTACACAATCGTTAAGTAATGCGCTTCTTCATCACTCTTTCATACGACGGCACCCGTTATCACGGCTGGCAGATTCAGCCCAACGGCGACAGCATACAGCAACGGCTGCAGGAAGCGCTCTCTACGCTTCTCCGGCAACCCGTCGAAGTCGTCGGGGCTGGCCGAACCGATACCGGCGTACACGCAAAGATGATGGTGGCACACTTCGACTGGCCAAACAATCCTCATGCCCCTTGCCCCTTGCCCCTTGCCCCCACAATTGTTTACAAGCTCAACAAGCTCCTGCCACAGGACATCGCCGTGCAGGAAATCCGGCAGGTCGCCGATGACATGCACGCACGCTTCTCAGCGACAGAACGCACCTATCATTATTATATCCACACACGCAAAGACCCCTTCCTGCAAGCCTACAGCTGGCAGGTGACCTACCCGCTCAGCTTCGAGCGGATGAACGAAGCGGCCAAAGTGCTGCTCGAGTACAAGGACTTCACCAGCTTCTCGAAAGTGAACACCGACACCCGTACGAACCTCTGCGACCTGCGCTCCGCCCATTGGGACGAAGTGGCACCTGGCCAGTGGCGCTTCACCATCACCGCCAACCGCTTCCTCCGCAACATGGTACGCGCCATCGTGGGCACACTCGTTGAGGTGGGCCGCGGCAAGCTGAGCATCGACGACGTTCGCCGCATCGTCGAAGCCAAGGACCGCTGCCAAGCCGGTGAGAGTGTCCCAGCAAAGGGGCTCTTCCTGGCAGACATCAAATACTGAAAGCAATCACTTGAAACAGAAAAAAACTACCGACAGAAAGTCAACCTAAGTATTAACTAAAAAACTAAACTAACATGAAACAGAAACTCTACTCCATCTTCCTTTTAGTCCTGATGGGACTGTTTGGAAGCAGTCTGCATGTTATGGCGCAGGACATTCCTGAACCCACAGCACAGTGGAATTTCAACAATGCAGACGACCTGATGGCACCCGACAAGGGCAGCCTCGTGATGACACCTGCCACTTTGGGAACAAGAAGCGTTACGCTCTCGACCCTTGAGAACGCAGGAATCATAACAGCCGAAGGTCCGGACGAAACGAACAAAGCCATCTTTGTGCCTCGCACATCGGCTTTGAAAGTATCGCGGGCAGAAGGCGCCACAGCCTCACAGTCCTACACCCTTATGCTTGACATAATGGTGGAAGACGCAGGTCCCTACGATGGTTTATTCCAGACAGACCCCATCAATGGCAACGACGGCGACCTCTTCATCCACAACAACACAGCAGGCGTAGGCTCCCTTGGCTATGGAGGTACAATAAAGAACGGCTTTTGGAACCGCTTTGTGCTGACGTATCGCGATGGCAAGAACATCCTTTATCAGAACGGCGAAAAGATAGCCGAGGCAAACCCCGACAACAACGACCGCTTCAAGATTCAGCCGTTTGGATTCTACCTCTTCTGTGACGAGGATGGTGAGAAGAACGACACATACGTAGCAGGCGTCGCATTCTGGGAAACGTCGATGACCGACGAACAGATAAAGGCGTTGGGCGGCTACAAGGAAGAAGCCAAGAACTTCGAGATTGGAACAGAAGCCGACCTGCTGGCCTTTGCCGACTACGTCAATTCGAACCGCGCAGCTAATGGCGTGCTGACTGCCGACATCGCACTCAGCAATACGTGGCAGACTCCCATCGGCATCGACGGCGCACCCTTCACGGGCACCTTCGACGGACAGGGACACAAGATTACCGGCTTCCAGGGAACAGGCGCAGGCAAGTTCGGCCTCTTCGGTTTCATCAGCAATGCCACGGTCAAGAACTTCAGCATCGATGGCACGCTTGCCGTTACAGGAGCTACGGGCACAGGAGCCATCGGTTGGTCGTCTGCCAGCCGCATCTCGAATGTGCATTCCTCTCTGAACATCACTGTTGCCACAGCCGACGTTCATCATGTTGGCGGTGTGGTAGGCTCTGCCCAATACAAGAACCGCATCACAGGCTGTAGCTTCTCCGGCACGCTGACGGAAACGGCAGGCAACAACGACTGCTTTGCCGGCATCGCTGGCTACATGGCAGAGGATACCATATTATATTGCGCTAATTACGGCACCGTCACATATACCGTAGCCAATGGCTCTGTTGGCGGTATCGCTGGATACCTCAACAACACTGGCGGCATGATGAGGGGTTGCCTTAACATGGGCAAGGTAGCTATGGCCGACGAGGAAGCTACACCCACCTACGGCGGCGCATTCATCGGCTGGCTGAGAGGCAACACCCCAGGCAACATGCAGGGCAACTGCTGGCTCGAAGGCAGCGCTCCTCATGCCAACGGACAAGGCACAATGAACGACACCTTTGCATTCACGGCTGACCAACTGCCCACCGGCATCGTCTGCTTCAGACTCAATGGCGACCAGTCAGAGATAGCATGGTATCAGACTATTGGCACTGACGAAGCTCCCGTGCTTGATCCCACTCACGGACAGGTCTACATGAACGGACGCAAGCACTGCAACGGCGACGTCTATGCAGATGCAACCTACTCCAACTCTTATTCAGAAATAACACAAGACGACCACGACTTTGTTGATGGTTACTGCTCTTATTGCGACCTCTTCGACGAGAACTTCACCATGACGGCAAATGCCGACGGCTACTACGAGATTAGTTCCGTTAATCTGCTCAGACGCTTTGCTGCTCTCGTCAATAGCGGTTCGCTCAAGGCAAAGGCTGTCCTCGTCAACGACATCGACTTCGGTCCGGCCATTGCAGCAGCTACGGCAAGGGGAACCGCATTCACCTGGACACCTATCGGAAGCTGGACATCTACCCCGGCAGGCAGCGCTTGCTTCCAGGGACACTTCGACGGACAGGGTCACGCCATCAAGAACTTCAACGTAAGCTCGACCCAGAACTTCTACGGCCTCTTTGGTGTCATCTCGACCGACTGCCTCATCGAGAACTTCAGCATCGACGGAACCATCAATGTTAATGTCCAATACGCAGGCGGCGTTGCTGCATACTCTCGCGACGACCGTCCCGTCATCCGCAACATCCATAGCTTTGTGAACATCAACAACACAAGTGCTGGCGGCAGACAGGGTGGCATCCTTGGCGGTGCTCATTCCACTACCTTCAAGACCGTCATTGAGAACTGTGCTTACAGCGGCACACTCGACGGCAACGATGCAGGTGGCGGTGGCAACTATGGTGGCATCGTAGGCTATGTGAACAACAATGGCAATACCATCGTTGACATTACCAACTGCCTGTTTGATGGCAAGGTTGTCAACAACCATGCTACGCCCGGCAGCTGCACCTTCGGCGGCATCGTAGGCTACAGCAACGGTGCTGTCGTCACCATCAAGAACAGCCTCTCCATCGGTAAGGTAGAGTCAACGGTATGCGGCATGTTCTTCGGAGCTGTTAAGAGCAACAAGTCTTCTCTCCCCAACAGTTACTACATGGGCGACATCATCAACGGTTCAGCAAGTACCGTAACCCTGACAGCGACGCAGACAAACGCTGTAGACCTTGAAAGCGGTAAGATTTGCTGGCTGCTGAACGAAGGGGAATTCCTTGACGTTGCATGGCATCAGGTTCTCGGAGAGCAGGGACAGTCCGACGAGGAAGACGCTCTGCCACTGCATCCTGTTCCCTATGGCGGCGAAGCCATTGTCTATGAGTTCGGCGACGAAGACTACAGGAACCTCAACGAGGAGGTACTGCCCGAATTCATCAGCGACGTCATTGCCAAAGAGGAAGAGTTCATCGAGGAGGTAGCTGCCTATCAGACATTGCTCGATGAATACAAGGAGGCCATCGAGTCGTGGGAAAGCATCGATACTTTCGAGGAGTTCCTTGAGGCTTACCGGGCTTCCATCGGACTGAAGGAGGACATCAAGGCATCTGCTGCCCTTTACGAGGAATACGCGAAAGCTTGCGAGGATGCCAGCAACTACATAAAGGATAACAACCTCGAAGGCGAATACACCGACTTCCTTACGGCTTATCTCGAGGAGGACATCGCACCGAATGCCAGCTATCCCAACGGTAGCTTTGTCTACATCATGGACAACCTCACCCTGGACGACGATGGCATTGCAGCCGAGATTGCCTTCTTGAGCCAGATGCTCGAGAACGCCATCGCAGGCGGCCTCACGCCTGGAACCGAGATTACCCGCTTGCTGGCGAACGCCAACTTTACCGAAGGCTACGATGGATGGACAGTGGAGAACGAAGGCGGCACCGCTACCGTTGCAGGCATCACCGAAATCATGCCCATCCCCGAAGGATTCAACAACAAGAGCTTCAATGCCTATCAGACGCTGAACGAGCTGCCGAACGGCATCTATATGTTGGCTGCCAACGGCTTGTTCCGCACAGGTGGCGACATCTACTCCAAGTTCTATGCAGGTCAGCTCTACCTGAACAACACGGTCAACTACTTCATGGCACCCGGCGAAGACGTTATCTCAGAGGATGATGCCGAGCCCGGCGTAAACTGTATCGGCGAAGGCACCGACAAGCTGTACGAAGGAGAGGACATCATCGGTTGGGTTCCCCAAGTGAGGGAAGGATGCTCTGTTGCCTTCAGTGCAGGCCGCTACCAGAACTTCGTTGCCACAGAGGTGACCGACGGCAAGCTGGCTGTAGGCGTGCGCAACCTCGGTACAGGTCTGAGTGGCGACTGGCTGCCCTTCGGCAATCTGCATGTCTACTATCTTGGCACAGCAGACGAAGCCGACAGCGAACTCACCAAGGTGCTCGAGGGCTATGTGGCTCGCGCTCAGGTTATCCTAGACTTCATCTGGACAGAATACGAGAGCTTCGACATGTATCCCAACATATCGGAAAAGCTGAAGGGAGAGCTCAGCGATGCAATTGGCAAGGCTGAGAATCCCGAGGACAAGATGGCCCTCATCAACACCTTCTCCGACCTCTTCAATCAGGTACTCGAATGCCGCAAGGCATACATCGCAATGCTTGGATCAGCCAACAAGCTGTTCGACATGCTCAGCGATTTGGGAGACCTGGGCATCCTCTCCGTCGAAGCCTATAAGAAGTGGGAGGCTGAGGTCAAGAACGCACAGGACCACTACATCAAAGGCGACGTCACAGCCGAAGAGGCATTTGCCATCGCCGAGATGTTCAACAACAACGATATCATGCTGCAGCCCGTGGACGGTATCTACCAGCTGAAGACTGCCGGCGACCTCGCTCTCTTCGCCATCGTTGTCAACAGAGGCACGCTCGACGCCAATGCCGTCCTCATGAACGACATCGACCTTGCTGAACTCGGCGAAGGGTTTGCATGGTCAGCTATCGGCAACTGGGCAAGCTCCGGCGTTGCCTATAAGGGACACTTCGACGGTCAGGGACACACCATCAAGAACTTCAACGCTACGTCGGACCGCAACTTCTTCGGTCTCTTCGGCGTGCTCTCTGACAATGCTCTTGTCGAGAACTTCAACATCTACGGCGAACTCTACACTCTCTACCAGAGTGCTGGCGCTGTCGCTGGATTTGCTCGCGACAACAACGTGATCATTCGCAACATCCATAGCTTCGTAAACATCCACAATACGAGTGTCGGTGGCAGACAAGGCGGCATCCTGGGCTGCTCCAATGATGGTACGATTCGCGTTGAGAAATGTACTTATTCAGGCACCTTCGACAGCAACGACAGTGGCAATGGCGGCAACTATGGCGGCATCGTGGGCTATACCAACAACAGTACGAATGCAGTCTGCGACATCGTCGACTGCCTGTTCGACGGTAAGCTCTACAACTCCGCAGACGTTCCGGGCAACTGCACCTTCGGCGGTATGGTGGGTTACACCAATTCGTCTCGCGTAACCATCAAGAATTGCCTGTCTATCGGCACAGTAGAGTCTGCTAGATACGCACAGTTCTTCGGCGCCCTCAACGGCTCGAACTCCAAGATCTACAACAGCTACTACAAAGGCGACTACATCAACGGTTCATCAAGCGGCCAGAAAGCTAATCCTCAGGAAGCCATCGAGGTGACCGATGCTCAGCTGGCAAGCGGCGAAGTCTGCTACAAGCTGAACGGCGACCAGAGCGAAATCGTATGGCATCAGACGCTTGCTCTCGACGATTATCCCGTGCTCCTTGCCGACCACCAGCAAGTATGGTTCTCTGATGGCGCTTACACGAACAACGATCCCGACGGCATCCACGACATCGAGGCTGAGCCTTCGTTCAGCAGCATCTACCAGCAAGGCTCTACGATAGTCAACCTCGCAGGCCAGCGCCTCGGGAAGTTGCAGAAGGGCATCAACATCGTGAATGGCAAGAAAGTCCTTGTTAAGTAATTGACACCCAAAGCCCCTGCCTGTGCTTCTCGGAGCATAGGCAGGCACGGCAAACTATTCAGCCCCCTCCCTTAGGTCAAAGTCTGGCCTACGGAAGGGGGCTTTTCTGTAAGCGCAGGGCGCTTATCTCAGAAGCGCAAGGCGCTTATTTCAGAAGCGCAAGGCGCTTATTGCGGAAGCGCAGGGCGCTTATTTCAGAAGCGCAAGGCGCTTATCGCGGAAGCACGGGGCGCTTATTGCGGAAGCGCAGGACGCTTATCTCGGAAGCGGCCTCGGCTATTTACCATTACCTTTCTTGTATGCTTGCCGTCGCTGGCGATGTATGTGCCTGGATGCTTGGGATGTGCTCCGATGGGCTGGCCTGTCGTGGTGTAGTACTTCGTTCCGTTTGCGTCAGGCCAAGGGGAAGAAAGCTGTTCCTGTCCGATGCTCTGGATTCCCGTCTCAATGTCAGTGAGGTCTGTGAGGGTGAAGTTGTCGAAGGTGTAGCTGAAGGCAGCCTTGTTGGTGCCTACCTTCAGGGCGAAATAGACGGTGCCTGTGGTCGTTGCCTTCCACTTCATCGCGCCAGCGCTGTGGCTGCTACCTGCTTTGGCTTTGGCGGACATCATGCCGTCGTAAGCGGCCAGGCTGCCGTCCTTCCACGAATTCAGCTGGCCTATGGTGCGGGCTTCGTCCAGACCTGTGTCGGCATAGTCCTTCGGTGCGTCGGCGACCATGAAAGCTTGTATCCAGAACTCTCCGTTGCCACTGGCTCCGCGCACGGCGACGTCGGCTGCATAGACGTGGCCTGCCACTACCTCCACGGGCTGATAAACGACGGTGTTGAGCGAGTGGCTGCGTGCCGAGGCGATGCGAAGGGCTCCGCCGCTGCCATTGGCGGGAGTGTCGGTGGTGACGTCCCAAGTGTACTTGGCGTTGTTTATGGATGCCAGCGATGCGGTCTGCCATGCGCCCTGATATTCGCACTCGCCATTTGCGAGGTGGTTGCGTGCCGGGTCGGTATCAGGCTCCAGGGCCTGAAGGTCCTGCTCCGAAGCCTGCTTCATGCCGAAGAAGCGCAGCCAGTTGATGTTCAATCCACCTTTTTCTATATATATGCGCACGCGCAAGGTTCCGGTTGGCAGAGTGATGCCGGTGAAGTTCTTTGTGCTCCAAGTGGTGTAGCCTCCAGTCGACGATAGCTTGGTGGAGGCTGTGACGGGTCGGTCGTTGACGGTGATGCGTATCGTGGATGTGCCGGAGTTGATGGCGTAGCGCAGTTGAAGTTGCCAGTTGGCGGCTTCGTTGGGGTTCTCGATGGTGTATTGCAGCCATTCGCCGTCCTTGGTCTCTCCCACGTAGTACCCGCAGTTCTTTGTGTCGTTAGGGCTGCTGTACAAATCGACGCCATCGTTGCGATAGACCCATCCGCGCTGCCAGTTCGTGAAGTCTTCGCCATTGTACTGGTAGGAGGCATCGTCGGTGTCCCAGTATGCTCTGCAGGGAGCGCCCATGTCGTAGTGTGCGGCATAGATGTAGTCGCCTGTCTGATAAGAGGCAAAGGGCAGACAATCGTCGTTGAAGGGGCGGCGCAGAAGTGCGTCGATATAGTCGGTGCGGACGGTGCACTTGCTGATGTGCTGGGCCACGGCCCAAGCCTTGCAGGCGTTCCAAAGGGTCGTTGCCGAAGGTCGGGTGCCGTTCTGCCACTGGCTGATGACGTTGTCGTAGCTGCTGATGCGCTTCACTTGCAGCAGGGTGTTGATGTTGCTCTTCTTCATGGGCCAGCAGGTCCAGCCGCCGAACTGCATGGCTTCCTCGTAGAGGCGCACGCATCCGGCAGTCCACGAGTTGCTGTTCTCGCCGAACTCGCCGATGTAGACAGGGCATCGGTACTTGGTAGCCATGTCGGCCATGTACTGCACCTGGCCGGTTGTGTTGTAGACGCCATAGCGATGGAACTGCAGCATCATCTTGGTGTCCATCTTTGTCGAGGGGAAGCCGGTGTAGTCGTTGCTGTAGGAGTTGCCTTCGAGGATGACGATGTGGTTGGTGTCGACTTGGCGAATGGCCTTGATGATGGTCTTGAAGGTATCCCACAGGAGCTTGTTGCTGCTGGCGAGTGTCCAGTTGGTCTCGTTGATGAGGTCGTAGGCTGCCACGCACTTCTCGTCCTTGTAGCGTTCGGCTATCTTCTGCCACAAGGCAGTGAGCTTCGTGCGGTTAGCTTCGCTCTCCCACAGCGACGGCTTGGAGGAGTCGTAGTCGCAGATGTCGCCCGAGGACTGTCCGCCCGGGCAGGCATGCATGTCCAATATGAGCAGGATGCCCCAGCGCTCTGCCCACACGCACATGGAGTCGATGCGGTCGAAGCCTTCCTGCAGCCAAGTCTGCTCACCGGCCACAGGTTCCTTCTCGATGGGCAAGGTGAAGTACTTGTAGTGCATCGGTACGCGCAGGGTGTTGAAGCCTTGCAGGGAGAGGAACTTCATGTCTTCCTCGCAGAAGTTGTTGTCCATCCACAGGCGGTCGAACTCCGCTACCTTCTCCTCGCCGCACACATCGGAGAGCATCTTGTCGAACTTGAACTGGCGGTCCAGGTTGCCGGATGTGTTCATCATGTACGGTTCGCGCACCATCCAGTTGCCGCAATTCGTGCCACGCATCACGAGGGTCTGTCCGTCGCGCCCCAGGAGCTTCGTGCCGGAGATGCGTACGAAGTTGTCTGCCGCGCTGGAGACGAATACGTTTGCCGCAGCTGTCAGCCCAGCAAAGGCTAATACCCAAAGACGTCTCAACACTTCGAAGCGGTCTTTACCCATCCCTCAATATCTGCCTTCGATGCCTGGTTCAGCAGTTTGCCTTCCTTCCAGTTCAGCTTGGGATAGGCTGCCTTCAGGTCTTCACAGGCCTTCTGGATGCTGCTGCCGCCGGAGGTGGCGAAGGGAATGATGGTCTTGCCCTTGAAGTTGTAGGCCTCCATGAAGGTGTTGACTATCGTGGGACAGGTGTTCCACCAGATAGGGAACCCGACATAAATGACATCATAGCCCTTCAGGTTGGCGAGCTTGTCCGTGATGGCAGGTCGCGAAGTCTTGTCCTTCATCTCCACCGACGAACGGCTCTGCTTGTTGCGCCAGTCGAGGTCGGCATCTGTGTAGGGTTGTTCGGGCTTGATTTCGTGCAAGGTTCCGCCTGTTGCCTCCGAGATTTGCTTGGCCACACCTTTCGTTACGCCCGTGGCCGAGAAGTAGGCCACCAGGACTTTACTCTTTGTTTTGCTTGTCTGCGAGCAGACACTTAGGCTGACTGCCAGCATAGCAGCCATAATCATTACGAACTTTTTCATCTTATCAATGTATTTTTATTCAAACAACAATGTTCAGAAAGTTACAGGACATCTGCAAAGGTACAACTTATTATTCAATTACATGCACTTTTGCGTAAAGAAATATCACGGGCGGGGAACTTTTCTGTCGCGGACGCTTTGCTGTTTCGCAAAATGGTTGTATATTTGCAGCCTGTTAAAAGAATAGTAACAACTCTCAGCCCTTAACTCTTAACCCTTAACTCTTAACCCTTAACTCTTAACTAAAAAATGTGGTTATCCTTTGCCTTTCTGAGTGCGGCCCTGCTGGGCTTCTACGATGCCTGCAAGAAGCACGCGCTGAGGGGCAATGCTGTTATTCCTGTTCTGTTCCTCAACACACTGTTCTGCTCCATCATCTTCTTGCCGATGGCCTTCCGGACGCCCTTCGGAGGATGGGAAGTGCAGCGCTACATCGTGCTCAAAGCCTGCATCGTGCTGAGCAGCTGGCTGCTTGGCTACATCGGCATGAAGCACTTGCCCATCACGATTGTCGGTCCCATCAACGCCACTCGGCCCGTCATGGTGCTCGTCGGCGCGTTGCTCATCTTTGGCGAGAGGCTGAACCTGCTGCAATGGGCAGGTGTCTTGCTTGCCATCATGAGCTTCTTCCTGCTCGGCCGCAGCAGCAAGAAGGAAGGCATTGACTTCCGCCACAACCGCTGGATAGTGTGTACCGTTGGAGCTGCTGTGCTGGGAGCCCTCAGCGGACTCTACGACAAGTACCTGATGGCTGTGGATGGCGGCTTGGGCTTGCCGAGGCTGACGGTACAATGTTGGTACAACTTCTACCAATGCCTCATGATGGGAGCGATGATGCTTTGGTGGATGAGAAGCCTCTCTCCCTGGGCAATCGACCGTTGGGAGCGGAACAATGAGGGAGCGCAAGCGACGGAGGGCAAAGGAGTTGGAGGGGAGCATCCCTTCCGCTGGCGATGGAGCATCTTGTTTATCAGCATCTTCCTAAGCATTGCCGACTACGTCTATTTCTACAGTCTTTCGTTGGACGGCGCTTTGGTGAGCGTGGTGAGCATGGTGCGGCGCAGTAGCGTTCTGGTCAGCTTCATGCTTGGCGGAATGCTCTTCCACGAGAAGAACCTTCGCAGCAAAGCCATCGACCTTGCCCTCGTTCTGCTCAGTATGTTCCTGCTTTGGCTGGGCAGCTGAATGAATGCTTAATTCGTCTTCCCTTAATTCTTAATTACAACAACATGTGTCTTGCCTTCGGCTTTCTGCCGTTGTTCGCGGGTCAGCTCGGAGGTTTGTAGCTCGAAGGTGATGGTATCGTCGTTTTCCGAGAGCGATGCCTTGATGAGAGGCAAGGCTTGGAGGGCAAGACGCACGTCGATATCGATGTCGTCGCTGAGGAAGTCGTCGACGGAAGGTCGCGCGATGCTCTGAGGCAGTTCGTGCCACTGGGCATCGAAGAAGCGGATGCGGCTGTCGGGAGCCGGTGCGTTGAAGGTCTCCACCATGCAGAACCGAAGGTCGGTGCCCGAAGGGGAAGCCAAGGTGCTGTCGCTGAGCAGACGCATCTCCACAAGACAATGCTCCGAGAGCTGAAGCTTCAGGTAACGGTCGGTGAGGATGAGCAGCTCGGAGTGCTTGTCGAAGCGGTTCTTCACGACAGCCTGCATGTTCTTCGCTTCGGTCAGGCGTGTGCGATACTCGCAGACGTCAATCTGGTCGAGGCGGTTGTTCTTCGTCAACAGCGGGAAGATGCTGTCGGGTGCTGCTGCATAGATGTCGCGCATGCGGGTCTGGGCAAGCGCAGAATGAAGGGAGAGGAGTGAAGAGTGAAGAACAAGAAGAAGTAGGAAACGCTTCATAACTATGAACTATGGACTATTAGTTAAGAGTTAAGAGTTAAGGGTTAAGAGTTAAGAGTTAGGAGTTAAGGGTTAAGAGTTAAGAGTTAAGGGTTAAGAGTTAAGAGTTAGGAGTTATGAAGCAAAGCTCGACGTAAGTCAACTATGAATTATGAATAATGAACTATGAACTAAGAA